>CAIUTH010000068.1 GCA_903902075.1 uncultured Alphaproteobacteria bacterium | reverse complement strand
TGTTCGAGGGCAAGCGCGCCACCGGCGTGCGCTTCCGGCGCGGAAATGAATGGGTGGAAGCACGCGCCAAGGGCGAGGTGATCCTGTGCGCTGGCGCCATCGGCTCGGTTCAGGTTCTGCAACGTTCGGGCGTGGGTCCGTCCCAATGGCTGGGCGAAGTGGGTGTGCCGGTGTTGCACGCCGCCGAAGGGGTGGGGCGCAACCTGCAGGATCACCTGCAGTTGCGCGCCATGTACAAGGTCCAGGGCGTGAAGACCTTGAACGAGATCTACTATTCGATGCTGGGGCGCCCGCTGATGGGCCTGCAATATGCGCTGCTGCGGCGCGGGCCCATGACCATGGCGGCATCGCAGCTTTGCATCATCACCAGGTCCGACCCGTCACAGGAACGCGCCAATATCCAGTTCCACGTCCAACCCTTGTCGCTGGACCGCTTCGGCACCCCGCTGCACCGGTTCCCCGCTGTCACCGTCAGTCCCTGCAACCTGCGCCCCAGCTCTCGCGGCGAAGTGCGGATCACCTCCACGGCGCTGGACGCCAGGCCCAGCATCGCGCCTAATTATCTGTCCACCGACGAGGACCGCCGCATCGCTGCCCAGGCGCTGCGCCTGACCCGCACCTTGATGCGCCAACCCGCCCTGGCGCAGTACCATCCGGAAGAGTTTCGTCCCGGTCCCGAGGTATCAGACAGCGATGCCGACCTGATCCACGCCGCCGGCGATATCGGCACCACCATCTTCCATCCTGTCGGCACGGCGAAGATGGGTATGGCCAGCGATCCACTGGCGGTGGTGGATGAACGGTTGCGAGTGCGCTGCCTGGATGGCTTGCGGGTGATCGATGCGTCGGTGATGCCGACGATTACGTCGGGCAACACCAACACCCCCACCATCATGATCGCGGCCAAGGGCAGCGAGATGGTGCTGGAAGACGCGCTTAAGTAACGGGCGCGGGGTTAAACAGCGTCAGGTCGTTGTGCAGGCCCCACTTGTCGGCCCAGACCTGTTTCCTGCCACTGGCTACGTCCAGCATCAGCTGGAAAAGTTCCCAGCCCACCTGTTCGATGGTCTTTTCGCCGGTGGCGATGGGACCCGCATCCAGGTCGATCAAATCGTTCCAGCGCTTGGCGAGCTCGCTGCGGGTCGAGACCTTGATGACCGGCACGGCAGCCAGGCCATAGGGCGTGCCGCGCCCGGTGGTGAAGACATGCAGATTCATGCCCGAGGCCATCTGCAAGGTGCCGCAGACAAAATCGCTCGCCGGCGTGGCGGCGAACACCAGGCCGCGGCTGCGCACCTTTTCGCCCGGCGCCAGCACGGCATTGATGGCGCTGGTGCCTGACTTGGCGACCGAGCCCAGCGACTTTTCGATGATGTTGGACAGGCCGCCCTTCTTGTTGCCCGGCGTGGTGTTGGCGCCGCGGTCCACTTCGCCCTTGGCCAGGTAATCGTCATACCAGCGCATCTCGCGCACCAGCGCGTCGGCGACTTCCCTGGTCGCGGCGCGCGGTGTCAGCAGATGGATGGCATCGCGCACCTCGGTTACTTCCGAGAACATCACCGTGGCCCCGGCCCGCACCAGCAGGTCGGCGCAATAACCCAGCGCCGGATTGGCGGTGAGGCCCGAAAAGGCATCGCTGCCGCCGCACTGCATGCCCACGATCAGTTCGGCGGCCGGCACGGTCTCACGCCTGCGCTTGTCCAGTATTTTCAGCCGTTCCTCGACGCGTTCCATGATGCCGTCGATCATGGCGCCAAAGCCGACATAGGCTTCGTCCTGCAGCCGCAGGGTGCGGGTCTCCTGGCCCCCCTCTACAGCTTTAGAGGGCAGCAGACGTTCGGGCGCCAGCTTTTCGCAGCCCAGACCCACCACCAGCACTTCGCCGCCGAAATTGGGATTGGCCGCCAGGTTCTGCAGGGTGCGGATCGGCACAATGGCGGCCGGGGCGTTGATGGCGACGCCGCAGCCATAGGCATGGGTCAGCACCACCACGTCATCCACATTGGGGTACTTGGGCAGCAGCTCGGCCTTGATGCGCTTGAGGGCGAATTCCATGGTGCCGGAAACGCATTGCACGCTGGTCGATACCGCCAGGATATTCTTGGTCCCTACCGTGCCGTCGGCGTTGCGATAGCCTTCGAAACTGTAACCGGTCAGCGGTTCGGGTTTTGCCGGCGGGCGCGTCGCCATCTCCAGCTGGTCCAGCGGCGGGGCGGTGCCCATCACCACATTGTCTTCATTGACCCAGTCGCCGCGGCGGATCGCGCCCTTGGCGATGCCGATCACTTCGCTGTAGCGGATGATGTCGCCGCCATCGGCGATGTCGGCCAGCGCCACCTTGTGGCCTTGGGGCACGAAATGGTTCAGCACCAGACCGTCGGCAAAGGTGCTGCCGGCGGGCAGGCCCAGCCCGTTGACGATGATTGCGACATTGTCGCCGGGCGCCACTTGGATGCGGCGCGGTTCTTCATGCGGTGGCT
>CAIUTH010000067.1 GCA_903902075.1 uncultured Alphaproteobacteria bacterium | reverse complement strand
GCTGACTGTCGCCAATCCCACCATTGCCGAAATCATGGCGGGCGCCGGCTTCGACTGGGTGTTCATAGACACCGAGCATGGCGGCTTCAGCAATGAAGGCTTCCAGACCTGCCTGATGGCCTTCAACGGTTCGCCCACGGTGCCGATGACGCGCGTGGCCTGGAACGACCATGTGCTGATCAAGCAGGCGCTGGACATGGGCGCCGAAGGCATCCTGATCCCGATGGTGAGTTCGGCGGAGGAAGCACGCATCGCCGTATCCGCCTGCAAATATCCGCCCGAAGGCACGCGCGGCTTCGGTCCCCGCCGCGCATCCGACTATGGCCGCAAGACCGATGCCTATGTCGCCCAGGCCAACGAATCCGTGATCGTGGTGGTGCAGATCGAGCATGTGGATGGTGTCGCCGACATCAATGGCATCCTCGACACCCCGGGTGTGGACGTGGCGTGCCTGGGCCCCACCGATCTGTCGGGTTCGGCGGGCGTGCTGCGCCAGTTCTCGCACCCCACGGTGGTGGGCGGCATGAATGCGGTGATCGAAGCTGCCAAGGCGCGCCAGATGCCAGCCAGCATCGGCATCACCTTTCCCGATGCGGAAATGCAGAAGTGGTACAAGGCCGGCGCCAATTTTATCTTCTGCGGCGATGACGTCTCTCTGCTGGCGGCGTCTGCCGGCAAATGCCTGGCCAACATGCGCCAGATGGCAAGCGGGAAGTAAGGCAGCAGATGCGAACCGCGCCAGTGAAGGTTCCGGTTCGCTACCTGCTGGTGCTGGTGATCTTCCTGATCGCCATGGTGGTGAATCTGGACCGCAGCAATGTGTCCATTGCCGGTTCCTATATCGCCGCGGATTTCCATATCTCCCTTGTCCAGCTTGGCTGGTGCTTCAGCGCCTTCATGATCGGCTATGCGGCGTTCCTGATCCCGTCCGGATGGGTGGCGGGAAAATGGGGACCCCGCCTTACCCTGACCGGCGGCCTGATCTG
This sequence comes from uncultured Alphaproteobacteria bacterium, assembly GCA_903902075.1. Taxonomy (GTDB): domain Bacteria; phylum Pseudomonadota; class Alphaproteobacteria; order Micropepsales; family Micropepsaceae; genus Rhizomicrobium. Next base: position 841 of record CAIUTH010000067.1, on the reverse strand, counting down.
GTGGGGTGCGGCGACCATCGCCACCGCCCTGGTTCCGCCGAATATGTCCGGCGCGCTGTGGCTGCTGATGGCGGTGCGCTTCACCCTGGGGCTTGGTGAGGCGCTGGCTTATCCTTCCGCCAACCAGTTCATCGCCGCCTGGTTTCCCAGCACCGAACGCGGCAAGGCTAATGCCTGGGTGCAGAGCGGCGCCCAGTTCGGCTCCGGCATAGCGCCACCGCTGGTCGCTTTCATCATCATCCGTTTCGGCTGGCACGCCGCTTTCTTTGCCTCTGCCGCCATTGGGCTGGTGATCGCGTGTCTTTGGTATCGCGCGGCGCGCGATATTCCCGCCCAGCATTCCTGGGTGACGCCGCAGGAGATGGCGCATATCCAGGCCGGCCTGCCGGTTGAGATCGGAACGTCGCGTCCGCCGGTGCCCTGGGGACGCATCTTCATCAGCAAGGACACCTGGGGCACGGCGCTGGCCTATGTCGGCTTCGGTTATGCCGCCACCATCTTCTCCACCTGGTTCTTCATCTACCTGAAGGAGGGGCGCGGCTTCGATATGAAGAGCAGCGCCGTGCTGGGCATGCTGCCCTTTATCGCCACCACCACCTGCTGCCTGGCGGGCGGCGCCATCAGTGACTGGATGGTCAAGCGCTGGACCCCTTATATCGGCCGCAGCCTGTTCGGTGCTTTCACCCTGGGCCTGGCCGGCATCATCCTGATCATTGGCGGCCATGCCGAGAATGCGGTGGTGGCGTCGCTGCTGCTGGCGGCCGGTGCGGGCGCCATCTATCTGGGCCAGGCGGTCTATTACGCCGTGGCGGCCGATCTGGGCGGGCCCTATGCCGGCGTG
>CAIUTH010000066.1 GCA_903902075.1 uncultured Alphaproteobacteria bacterium | reverse complement strand
TGCGGACCGGCCCAGATATAGATGAAGATCAGGGCCCAGAAGTGCACGATGGACAGGCGGTAGGAATAGACCGGCCGCTCCGCCCGCTTGGGAATGAAATAATACATGATCCCAAGAAAACCCGCGGTCAGGAAGAAACCGACCGCATTATGGCCGTACCACCACTGGGTCAGGGCGTCCTGCACGCCCGAGAACAGCGAATAGCTCTTGGTCTGGAGCAGCGACACCGGCATCGCCAGATTGTTGACGATATGCAGCACCGCGATCGTGACGATAAAGGCCAGATAGAACCAGTTGGCGACATAGATATGCGGTTCCTTGCGCTTCATCAGCGTGCCCAGGAACGTCACCAGGTAACAGACCCAGACGATGGTCAGCCAGAGATCGGCATACCATTCCGGCTCGGCATATTCGCGCCCCTGGCTGATGCCCAGCAAATAACCGGTACCGGCCAGGACGATGAACGTGTTGTAGCCCCAGAATACCAGCCAGGAGAGCGACCCGCCGAACAGCCGGGCGCGGCTGGTACGCTGCACGACGTAGAAGCTGGTGGCGATCAGGACGTTGCCGCCAAAGGCGAAGATCACCGCGGAGGTGTGCAACGGGCGCAGGCGGCCGAAATTGGTCCAGGCCTGGTCCGCAAAATAGAACCAGTGCGGAAAGGACAGCTGCAGGGCGATGATCAGGCCCACCAGCATCCCGGCGATGCCCCAGAACATGGAGGCAGCGACGCCGGCCTTGACCACTGCGTCGGCATATTGCTGTTTTTCGTCTTGCGGCGCGCGGCCGGCATACATCCACATGTACCAGACACCGATCACCGCCATGCAGATGCCGAAGGTCCAGGCCTGGGCGACCATGAGGGGGTCAGGCGAGCGCGCGGCTTCGACCAGCGAGGCGGCCAGACCCAGGAAGATGGTTAGGGGAACGAAGGAATGATCGAACCGCCAGGGCTTTTGCGTGGCGTTACCCGGCATGACGGTTTTCCTGCTTGGATGGCTGTTGCGACGGGGCATGGCGCAGAATGGGGGTACGAGACTCGCGCGGGATTTCGCGCAGGCTGAGACACCAGGCAGTCCAGCCGCCCACGGGCTGATTCAAGGTTTCGGTCAAGGTCACGAAATTGCCCCTCTTGGATGGTGAGATAGTCTTTGGTTCGGCCAGGAACGGCATTGATGCCGATCAATTTGCGGCCCGGTTGGGCGCCAAAACCGTGCAAATGTGGCGAAATGAACCCGGATTGCTCCAAGCGAGCAGAGCCGCCACCAGGCACAGGGACGCCACCCCGATCACGATGAAGGCAACAATCACCATCCGGCGGCGGCCCGGCTCACAACAGTCCGGCCCCTCCTGCGTCCTTGCGCGCGGCATCGCCCATAGGCCCAACGGCCCGAGCAACAGCGCGGCAAGAAGGCAGCAGAGCATGGATCAGAAGCGCATGCCGACGCCGGCGCCAATCAGCCAGGGATTGATGCGCGCGGAAGCCTGCACCGCACCGCCAGACGCGCGGATATGGGTTCCCATGAAGACCTTCTTGATGTCGGCATTCAGGAAATACGGGCCATCGCCCAGCGGCACATCGGCACCGGCCTGAAACGCCCAGCCGAAGCTGTTCTTGAATCCAATGCCAGGCAGCGCACTGTGCGGGTCATAGAAGAAGGTATAGTTCACGCCGACCCCGACATAGGGGCGGATCGGACCTGTGGGATCGAAATGATACTGGGCCGTTATGGTCGGCGGCAGCAGCCAGACGCTGGAAACGGTGCCCGCCACGCTGTTGCGGATGGTGTGCTTGGTGACGGCGGCAATCGCCTCCACC
>CAIUTH010000065.1 GCA_903902075.1 uncultured Alphaproteobacteria bacterium | reverse complement strand
CCCGGTGATGGTGGATTTCGGCGCCGACCGGCCGCAGCGTCCGCTGTATGATCTTCTGACCAAGAAGCTGCGTCCGGGCGACATCTACACCCATATGTATTCGGGCCTGCGCCACGAGCAGGACCCGGTCACCAAGGGTCCGCAAAAGGGCATGATCGAAGGCCGGGCGCGGGGCGTCTATTTCGACGCCGGCACCGGCGGCGGCAGTTTCAAATGGTCGCTGGCCGTGCCCTTCATCCAGCAGGGCTTCAAGCCGGACTCCCTGTCCACCGACCTGCATGTCGACAGCATGAACAGCACCACCAAGGACATGCTCAACGTCGCCAGCAAGTTCATGGCGATGGGATTGCCCTTGTCCGAAGTGGTGGCCGAGATGACGGCCCATCCGGCGAAGGAAATCCGCCGCGAGGATTTGGGCAACCTGTCGGTGGGTTCGGTGGCGGACGTCGCCGTGCTGCGCCTGGAAAAGGGCAAGTTCGGCTTCATGGACATGGTCAATACGCGGCTGGACGGCAACCAGAAGCTGGTGGACGAGCTGACCATCAAGGACGGCAAGATCGTCTATGATCTGAACGGCATGGAATCCCTGCCCTGGACGGCGCCGCAGGGCGATATTTCCCAGGACAAGCGCTGGACCAGCTGGCCGCGCCCCAAGCCGCGTCCCGATGACGGCGTGAAGCTGCACTAGGAGTTCGATTTGGCTTTTCCGAAGATCAAGCATGTCCGCGCCTTTGTGGTGCGCGGCGGCGGCGCCGATTATCACGACCAGGGCGGCGGCCACTGGATCGACGACCATATCGCCACGCCCATGTCGCGCTATCCCGAGTATCGGCAGAGCCGCCAGAGCTTCGGCATCAATGTGCTGGGCACCCTGGTGGTGGAGATCGAGGCCGAGAATGGCGTCACCGGCTTTGCCGTGACCACCGGCGGCGAACCCGCCTGTTTCATCGTGGAAAAGCATCTGGCGCGCTTCCTGGAAGGGCGCGATCCGGCCCAGACCGAGAAGATCTGGGACCAGATGTATTTTTCCACCCAGTATTACGGCCGCAAGGGATTGGTGATCAACGCCATCTCGGGCGTCGACCTGGCGCTGTGGGATTTGCTCGGCAAGCTGCGCGATGAACCGGTACATCAGTTGCTGGGCGGCGCGGTGCGCGACGAACTGACCTTCTATGCCACAGGGGCGCGGCCCGATCTGGCCAAGGAGATGGGCTTCATCGGCGGCAAGATGCCGTTGCATCACGGCCCGGCCGAAGGTGAAGAGGGCATGAAGAAAGCCCTGGCCGAGATCGCCACCATGCGTGAGCGTGTGGGCCCGGATTTCTGGCTGATGCTGGATTGCTGGATGGCGCTGGATCTGAACTACGCCACCAAGCTGGCGACCCGGGCTTGGGAACAGTCGGGCCTGAAATGGATCGAGGAGGCGCTGAGTCCCGACGATTACTGGGGCTACCGCGACCTGAAGAAGGCGGTGCCGCCCGGCATGCTGGTGACTACCGGTGAGCATGATGCCACCCGCTGGGGTTTTCGCATGCTGCTGGAAATGGATTGCTGCGACATTATCCAGCCCGATGTCGGCTGGTGCGGCGGCGTCACCGAACTGATCAAGATCGCCAACCTGGCTGAAAGCCATGGCAAGCTGATGGTGCCGCATGGCTCATCGGTCTACAGCTACCACTTCGTCATTACCCGCCATAACAGCCCGTTTGCGGAATTCCTGATGATGGCGCCCAAGGCCGACAAGGTCGTGCCGATGTTCGCGCCGCAATTGCTGGGCGAACCGGTGCCCCAGAACGGCCGCATCAAGCTGTCGGAACTGGACAAGCCGGGCTTCGGGGTGGAGCTGAACCGCGAGGTCAAGCTGCACCGTCCTTATCCCCGGTAGGCTTGGTCCGCGCTGATGCTGGACGGCGATTACGATTACATCGTGGTGGGGGCGGGGTCCGCCGGCTGCGTTGTTGCCAACCGCCTGTCGGCCGATCCCAAAAATCGCGTTCTGCTGCTGGAAGCCGGCGGCCAGGATGACTGGATCTGGTTTCACATTCCCGTTGGTTACCTTTACCTGATCGGCAATCCGCGCAGCGACTGGATGTTCGAGACCGACGCTGATCCCGGGCTGAATGGCCCCAAGCTCAATTATCCGCGCGGCAAGGCGCTGGGCGGATCGTCCTCTATCAACGCCATGCTCTCTATGCGCGGCCAGGCGGGCGATTACGACCATTGGCGCCAGCTGGGCCTGACCGGTTGGGGCTGGGACGATGTGAAGCCGGTCTTCCGCAGCCTGGACCGGCATTTCCTGGGCGACAGCGAGCATCATCGCGCCGATGGCGAGTTGGCGGTGGATCAGCCGCGGGTGCGCTGGGAAATATTGGATCGCATCATCGATGCCGCCGAAGAGGCCGGCATTCCGCGCAGCGCCGATCCCAACACCGGCGACAATGAAGGCAGCTACTATTTCCACGTCAACCAGAAGCGCGGGCGGCGCTGGTCGGCGGCGCGGGGCTTCCTGCACCCGGCACTGGGGCGCCCCAACCTGCGGCTGGAAACCGATGTCGCGGTCGAGAAGGTGCTGTTCGAGGGCAAGCGCGCCACCGGCGTGCGGTTCCGGCGCGGCAATGAATGGGTGGAAGCGCGCGCGAGGGGCGAGGTGATCCTGTGTGCCGGCGCCATTGGTTCGGTGCAGATTCTGCAACGTTCGGGCGTGGGTCCATCCCAATGGCTAGGCGAAATGGGCGTGCCGGTGTTGCACGCCGCCGAAGGGGTGGGCCGCAACCTGCAGGATCACCTGCAGTTGCGCGCCATGTACAAGGTCCAGGGCGTGAAGACCTTGAACGAGATCTACTAT
>CAIUTH010000064.1 GCA_903902075.1 uncultured Alphaproteobacteria bacterium | reverse complement strand
CAGCTTGGCCAGCACCGCCTTGGCCTTGTACCAACCGATCACGCTCCACAGCGTGACGCCGATCAAGCCCGCCACCGAGATGGCATAGGACGGCCAAATATACATGCCATAGGGGCCAAGATCGAAGTTCATGCCGCGCTCCTTTGCATCAGACTGCGAGCGCGGCGCTCCAGGATGACAGTGCGAATGCGCAGCATCCACAGCGATGCGAACAGCAGCGCATAACCCAGCATCATGATCAGCAACGGCGCCAGGAAGACAGGAGCCAACTTTCCGCTCACGATGCTTTCACCCTGGTGCAAGCTGCTCCACCATTCCACCGAGAATTTGATGATGGGAATATTGACCGCGCCCACCAGCGCCAGCATGGCGGCGGCGCGGGCGGCGCGCACTTCATCCTCGATGGCATTCCACAGCGCCATGTAGCCGATGTACAGGAACAGCAGCAGCAGGAAGCTGGTCAGGCGTGGATCCCAGGCCCAAAAGGTGCCCCACATCGGCCGACCCCACAGCGCACCGGTAATCATGCCCAGCACGGTGAACATCGCGCCAAGGGGAGCGGCGGCACGGCCCGCGATATCGGACAAGGGATGACGCCACACGATCGACAACAGGGAACAGACCACGATGGCGCCGTAAGCCAGTTCGGCCACGGTGACTGCGGGGACATGAATGAACATGATCAGGACGGTGCGTCCCTGCTGGTAATCGGGCGGCGCGGTAAAGCCCAGATAAAGGCCGACACCGAGGCACAACACCGTGGCCACCACCGTGATGGGCAGCAACACATTCGACAGCCGCATGAAATTGTGCGGATTGGCGTAACGGAAAAGCCAGTTCATCTAGCCACCTAAGTTCAGACGGACGCTAGCGGCCGCCGCAAAGGGACTTAGCAGCACCGCGCCTGCGGAAAAAGCCGCCAAGAGGCCCAGGGCGCCGCCGGGGGCCAGCCGGTCCAGGGTCAGAGACACCGCGCCCGCCCCAAAGATCACCGCCGGCGACAACAGGGGCAGGATGATCAGGGGCAGGATCAGGCCGCCGCGCTTGAGCGACAAGGTCAGGCTGGCGCCGATGGCGCCGACGGCGCTGACCGCGGGCGTGCCCAGCAGGAGCGACAGGAACAGGGTCAGGGTGGCGGCCGGGGTCAGGTTGAACAGCAGCGCCAGCAGCGGCGACAGCAGGGTCAGGGCCGCGCCGGTGGACAGCCAGTGCGCCAGCATCTTGGCCAGGGCGGTCAGTTCCAGCGGCAGCGGCGACAAGGCGATCAAGTCCAAGCTGCCGTCCTCAAAGTCGCCCTGAAACAGCCGGTCCAGAGACAGCAGCGCCGCCAGCACCGCGCCCACCCAGAGCACGCCGCCGCCCACCCTTGCCAAGAGGCGCAGGTCCGCGCCCACGCCCAGCGGCACCAATGTCGCCACCAGCGCGAAGAAGGACAGAGCCAGAAAGGCGCTGCCGCCGCTGCGGGACGCCAGCCTTATGTCGCGCGCCAGAAGGGTGAGGAAGGGGCTCACAGCTTCAGGCTTTCGTTGCCCAGGCCCAGGGGATCATGGGTGGCGGCGATGATGATGCCGCCCTGCCCGCAATGCAGGGCCATCAACTGGGCCATCAGCGCCTGTCCGGCCGTATCCAGTGCGGCGAAAGGTTCATCCAGCAGCCACAGCGGACGATTGCTCATCAGCAGCCGCGCCAGCGCCAGGCGACGCTTCTGGCCGGCGCTGAGATAACGGCAGGGCAGATCGGCCTGCCGCGCCAGCCCGACCTGGGCCAGCGCGCCCGTGTTCACGGTGCCGCGATAAAGCGCCGCCCAGAAGGTCAGTTGTTCCTGCACGGTCAGTTGCGGCTTGAGGCCATCATGATGGCCCAGCCAGCCGATCTTCTTGCCGCGCTCGTCGGCATCGTCGCTGTCGCCGGACGCATCCTGCACGATGAGGCGGCCCGCCGCGGGCGGGAGAAATCCGGCGATCAGGCGCAACAGCGACGTCTTGCCCGACCCGTTGGCGCCTTCTACGGCCAGCGCCTGTCCCGCGCGCACGCGGAAGGACAGGTTCTCGAACAGCTTGCGGTCGCCGCGCGCGCAAGCAAGCCTTTCGGCGGTGAGGGACGAAATCATGGGGCGGAAACTAGCGGGTCGGGCTGCCGCTCGCTAGGGCTCGCGGCGCTCGTCGCTTTCGCAGGTCCACCGGACCTGCGCACGCGCTTTGCGCGCCGCTCCTCTCAGTACATGTGCTGGCCGCCGTTAATCGACATCGTCGATCCGGTGATGAAACCGCCTTCGTCCGCGACCAGGAACAGCACGCCGCGCGCGATTTCATCGGCCTTGCCCAGGCGACCGACGGGAATGCGGGCCACGATCTTGGCCAGCACTTCGGCCGGCACCGCGGCCACCATGTCGGTGTCGATGTAACCGGGCGCGATGGCGTTGACGGTGATGCCCTTGGCGGCGCCTTCCTGGCCCAGCGCCTTGGTGAAGCCGTGGATGCCAGACTTTGCGGCGGCATAGTTCACCTGGCCATACTGGCCGGCCTGGCCGTTGATGGAGCCGATATTGACGATGCGACCAAAGCCGCGTGCCAGCATGCCATCCCAGGCGGCCTTGCACATGTTGTAGCAGCCGCCCAGGTTGGTATCGATCACTTCGTCCCAGGCCGAACGGCTCATCTTCTTCATGGTGGCGTCGCGGGTGATGCCGGCATTGTTGACGATCACGTCGACCGGGCCGAGTTCTGCTTCCACCTTCTTCATGCCCGCGGCGCAATCGTCGAACGAAGAGACGTCCCACTTGTAGGCAGCGATTCCGGTGCGATCGGTGAAGGCCTTGGCGCGCTCGTCATTGCCCGCATAGTTCGCCGCCACCTTGTACCCGGCATTCTTCAGCGCCAGCGAAATCGCCTCGCCAATGCCGCGCGTTCCGCCCGTCACCACCGCTACCCGTGCCATGTGTTTGTCCTTTTGCTTTTCCTTGTCGGAAAAACAGTTAGGCCCGCTTTTGCGGGCGTTTCAACCAAAGAACGATGTTGCAGTGCGGCCTTAACGCTCGACCGTCAGGGCAATGCCCATGCCGCCGCCGATGCAAAGGGTCGCTAGACCCTTCTTGGCGTCGCGCTTGCCCATCTCGAACAACAGAGTGGTCAGGATACGAGCACCCGACGCCCCGATGGGATGGCCGATGGCGATGGCACCGCCATTGACGTTCACCCTGGCCGGGTCCCAGCCCATGTCCTTGTTGACGGCGCAGGCCTGGGCGGCAAACGCCTCATTGGCTTCCACAAGGTCCAGGTCGGCGGCCTTCCAGCCGGCCTTCTGCAGCGCCAGGCGCGAAGCGGGGATGGGACCAGAGCCCATCACCTTGGGATCCACACCCGCCTGGGCCCAGCTGGCGATGCGCGCCAGCGGCGTCAGGCCACGGGCGGCCGCGTCCTTGGCGCTCATCAGCACCAGGGCGGCAGCGCCGTCATTGAGGCCGGATGCATTGCCGGCGGTGACAGTGCCGGCCTTGTCGAAGGCCGGGCGCAGGCCCGCCATGGCTTCGACGGTCGCGCCATCGCGGATATATTCGTCGGTATCGACCACCGTGTCGCCCTTGCGGCCCTTGACGGTGACGGCGGCGATCTCGTCCTTGAACTTGCCGGCCTTGCGCGCGGCTTCCGCCTTGTTCTGCGACGCGACGGCGAACTTGTCCTGCTCCTCGCGGGTGATATGCCACTCCTTGGCAACATTCTCTGCCGTAATGCCCATGTGATAGCCATTGAAGGCATCCCACAGACCATCGCGGATCATGGTGTCGATGAATTGCAGGTCGCCCATTTTCTGACCGGCGCGCAAATAAGCGGCATGGGTGGACAGGCTCATGGATTCCTGGCCGCCGGCCACCACGATCTTGCTGTCGCCCTGCGAAATGGCCTGGGCGCCCAGCGCCACGGTCCGCAGGCCCGAGCCGCACACCATGTTGATGCTCCAAGCGGGCGCGCCGATCGGAATGCCGGCGGCGATGGAGGCCTGCCGGGCCGGGTTCTGGCCTTGGGCAGCGGTCAGCACCTGGCCCAGGATGACTTCGGAAACTTCCTCGCCCGTCACCTTGGCGCGTTCCAGGGCCGCCTTGATCGCGACCTCACCCAGCTTATGGGCGGGAACCGTGGTGAAGGCGCCGCTGAAGGCACCCACGGGGGTCCGGGCTGCCGATACGATGACGACGTCTTCCATGGGGGTTCCTTCCGCAAACGGACTTTTCGTTATTGCCGCGCGCAAAATGCCGCGAACGCGGGCAATGGTAAACCGTGATAAAAATAACGTGCGTTATCATGCACTTACAAGAGAAGTGACAGCCTGTCCGGTGTTGCGGATGCTAAATGGCGCTGGACAGCGCACGCGCAGGATGGTGTCCTGTCCAAAAGCACGCCTTCGGGGAGGCGTATAGAAGTCGGGGAACGCAGTGGCAGACGATAAAGCAAAGTCCGAAGGTCCGGTGGTCATCAAGAAGTACGCCAACAGGCGGCTCTACAACACCCAGACATCCTCCTATGTGACGCTCGATCACCTGGCCGCGATGGTCAAGGAAGGCACCGAGTTCGAAGTCCAGGATGCGCGCACCGGTGAAGACATCACCCGCAGCGTCCTGACCCAAATCATTTTCGAAGAAGAAGCCAAGGGCCAGTCGCTGCTGCCCATCAAGTTCCTGCGCCAGCTGATCCGCTTTTATGGCGACAGCTTGCAGGCCTTCGTGCCCGGCTATTTGGACATGAGCATGGACGGCTTCACCAAGAACCAGGGCGCCATGCGCGACCGCATCGCCGAGGCGCTTGCCGGCGGCAACCAGATGGTCGAGAACCTGACGCGCCAGAACATGAAGATGTTCGAGGATGCCATGGCCATGTTCGTGCCGTTCGGCGCGGTCAAGGGCGAAGCGTCCAAGGGCGCCAAGCAGCCCGCCCCCCAGACCGATGAAGTCGCCGATCTCAAGGAAGAGATGGAAGCGATGCGCCGCCAGCTGGCCGAGCTGAGCTCACGCAAGTGAAGCGTCCCTTCGGGGGCGCCATCATCCTTCTGACCTGCATTCCGCTGGCGGGCTGCTTCGCCCCCCTGAGCACGCGCGAAGCCCAATCCATCGCGTCGGAAAGACTGACCAAATATTGCGCCGGCAAGTGCGGCGCCGTCACCCTGGGCCGCACCCAGCGCATCAAGAGCCGCTACCTGGTGGATTTCGACGCACCGCGCCAGCGCTTCACGGTGATTGTCGAGAATGACGGCAATGCCAAGGTCACGGCCTGGGCGAAAGACAAGTAGCGCTTAGCGCGAGCCGCGCACATCGCGCAGCGACCTTCCGCATCCGACAGCTTTCTTCCCCCGCGAGCGAAACGACGAGCGGGGGAAGGTGTCACAGCGAGGTGTCCGCAGAACGGACATGAGCTGTGACGGATGGAGGAAATACAAAAAGCGGCTATCGAGCCCAAACGGGATCGAGAACCGGTTCTCCAAAATGGAACCCCTGGAAGTAATCGACGCCGAAATTCTGCAAGAGCGCGGCATCGTCGTCCGAGCCCACCCATTCGGCCACTGTCTTGATGTCAAAGTTGCGCGCCAGCCCGACCAGGGTGCGCACAAAGACCTGGTTTTCCGGCAACTGGCTGAGATCTTTCACATAGGAGCCGTCGATCTTGACGGTATCGACGTGCAGCATCTGCAGGTTGCGGAATGAGGTATAGCCGGCGCCAAAATCGTCGATCGCCACGCGTACGCCCATCTCGCGCAGCTGCGAGACAAAGCGCGCATTCTCCTCGAAGTGATGCAACGCAGCGGTTTCGGTCAGTTCCACGATCAGGCGCGGCGCCACATCCTGCTGCTCACGCACATACTCCACAAAGCTCTGCAGCCAGGCCGGATCGGAGGCGGCAGTGCCCGAGACATTCACCGCCAGGGTGATGGCGGGATGGGCCTTGAGTTCGCGCACCGTAGCTTCCAGCGCGAAACGGTCCACCAGGTGCACGATGCCCATCTGCTCGCAGGCCGGCACGAACAGGCCGGCCGTCTGGACCGAGCCATCGGGGCGCACCAGGCGCAGCAGGCATTCGTAATGCGAAACCTTGCGCGAACGCGCCGCCACGATGGGCTGGTAGGCCAGTTTCAGGCGGTTGTCCTTCAGGGCCTGCATCACCTCGTCGGAGATCTGCATCAGCCGCAGGCGCGCGGTCTCGCGCTGGGCCGAGGGTTCATAAACGGCAAAGCCGTCGCGGCCGCTGGCGCGCGCCTTGTCCAACGCCTGTTCGGCGCGCAGCATGGCTTCCTGGCTGTTGGAAGCGGCATGGGGCAACCACACGGCGCCAACGCTGCAGGTCACCTGGGCCATGCCGGCGCGGGTTTCGATGCCGCTGCCCCGCACGGACGCACGCAGGCGCGCCGCCACCACGGCGATTTCATTTTCGCGGCAATTTTTCAGGATGACGCCGAACTTGTTGCCGGCGGTGCGGCCGATGATGTCGCTGCCGCGCAGGGTGCGGGCCAGGCGGTCGCCGGTGCCCATGATCACTTCGTCGCCGGCATCGAAGCCGAAACTGTCATTGATCATGGCCAGGCGGTCGACCGAGGCCACCAGGAAGGCGCAGTTGCGGCTTTCCGCCTTGGCCGATTCAATGGTGCCCGACAGCTCCTCGCGCAGGGCGTTGCGGTTGAGATGACCGGTCAGTTCGTCGCGAGTGGCGAGATATGACAGGCGGCGCACTTCGCGCGAACGTTCGGTGGTGTCGCGCACCATGCCGGTCAGCCGCGCGGTGCTGCCGTCGATGGCGGCAAAGCGGGTCCCGGTCATGGTCAGCGTAATGGCGCCGAGCGCGGTGGCGATCTCCACATCGATCAGGAAGGAATTGGCGCCCTGATCGCGCGAACTCAGCAGCGCCTGCATGTCGCGGCGGCTTTCGGGAATGATGCCCTCGAAGAAGCTGGCGGCGTTTGCGGCATCCAGATGCAGGGGCAGAATCTCGGTGGCACCGTCCCAGCGGATGGTGCCGTCCGCGACATCCCAGTCGAAGGCGGCACAGGCGGCGGCCTGGGCAGCAAGACGCAGACGCAGTTCGTCATCCAGCTGGGACAGCTGGATGATCTCCTCTCGCTTCTGCAATGCGGTGTTCAACACAACCACCATCCCCGAGCCCGGTTTCTCCGGCCTTTTGACGGGTCAGTATGTCCGGCGCGGACTTAAAAAAGCGGAAACCTCAAGGGCTTGGCGCGACGGAACAAGGCTTGCCTTGTAGACCGGTATGCGTGTGACCGGACCCCTTGAGATTGCCGTGCGCGGAGGCCAAAAAGCCTTCGGCGGCGATGCGCGCCGGGTCGAAAAATCCAGTAACTCCAGCGGGTTGGGCAGCAGGCCGAAAGACCTGGCCGGCAGCCGCGAGAAATCCGTGCCGCGGTTGCAGGTGGAACTTGTGTGCCAGGACGAAACGCGTGGCCACGACCCGTTTTGGGACGCGCCGCGATTGCTGCCGACTTTCGTCACCCAGGTGATGGGCCAGGCCTTTCCCGAACGGCGCGAAACCGCGTCAGTGGAAACCGCGTATGGAAGCGTCGCGAGACCCCGCATGGCGCTGCTTCTGGACCGCAAGAGCTGACGGTTTTGCAAGGCCCACAAGAGCGGCCGCGCAGAACAGAAACATTCCCGCCTGCGCGCCCTGTTCGAGAAATGCGAGCCCTGCCGCCAGCAGCGACACGCCCGCCAGGATGGGAATCGCGGCGATCCCGTTCAGCGATGCGGCGATTATGGCAAGGCCGGCGAAAACCACCGGCGCCAGCGCCAGCATCCAGACGCCGGATACCAGACCGGCAAGCCCGCCCGCCAGCGCGATCACCAGCGCACCCGCAATGGCAAAGACCGGCGGCGGCCGCGCGAACAAGGCCAGCGCTGCCACCATCAGCGAGGCCCCGCCCAGCGGCAATAGAAACAGCCCTGCGGCATCGGCAAGTCCCACAAGGCGGGTGACGCCCAGCGCGGCGAGCAGCATGGATGCAAAACGCAGATAAAGGCGCGCGGCGGGACGCAGCGGCGCCGCCAGCAGCCAGGCGCTGACACAGGCACAGAACAACGTCAGTGCCGCGAGGATACCCAGAGAATCAAAAGCCATCCGGCGCAGGATAGCGCGCGGATGGCTTTTCAATCGCGTTCAAATCAGGCGACGAGGAGATTCCGCAAGACGTAGGGCAGGATGCCGCCATTCTTGAAGTACGCCACCTCGTCCGCCGTCATGATCATCAGGTG
>CAIUTH010000063.1 GCA_903902075.1 uncultured Alphaproteobacteria bacterium | reverse complement strand
TGCCCCTCCAGCGTGAATTACCAGCGGCTGGTGGACCAGGCGCGCAGCCACATCCAGGAACATTACAAGCGTCCGCTGGGCGACCGGATGCTTCGCTGGATGATCGCCAAGGTGATGACACGCCCCGCGCTGGTGCGAATCGGTTTGCTGCTGACCAAGATCGGCGCGCCTATCGTGATGCTGATGCCGGGCCGGCTGGGCGCCATGGCGCGCATCGGCCTGTCTGCCATGCCGCAGGGCCCTGAACCGACGTATTTCCCCAAACCTGCTGTCGTCAAACAGCGCATCGCCATCATGCCCGGCTGCGTGCAGGGTGCATTGGCGCCGCAGATCGACGGCGCGGTGGGCCGGGTGCTGGCGCGGCGCGGCATCGAGCTGGTGGCGCTGGACGGCGCCGGCTGTTGCGGCGCGCTGCCCCATCACATGGGCCGCGAGCATGAGTCCCAGGAATGGGCCAAGAAAGCGATCATCGCATTCGAGCAAGGCCAGTATGACGGCGTGCTGATCACCGCCACCGGCTGCTCGTCGCAGTTGAAGGACTATGCCCACCAGTTTGCGGGTGATCCGGTGTGGGAACCACGCGCTGCCAGGTTCGCCGCCGCGGCCCGCGACTTTGCCGAACTGTGCACGCCCATGACCGTGACCCCGCCGCGCGCCCTGCGCGTCGCCTATCATCCCGCCTGCTCCCTTCAGAACAGCCTGAAGCTGAGCGGGGTGGGCGAGGCGATGCTGGAAGCCGCCGGCTTCATCGTCACGCCCTTTGCCGAAAGCCATCTGTGCTGCGGCTCGGCCGGCACCTATTCCATCCTGCAGCCGGAACTGTCCGGCCAGCTGCGCGCCCGCAAGCTGGGCAACATCGCCGCGGCAGAACCGGACGTGCTGGTCAGCGGCAATATCGGCTGCCTGCAGCACCTGGCGGCGGGGGCGGGCAAGCTTCAACCCATCCTGCACCTGGCGGAACTGCTGGATTGGGCGGAAGGCGGCCCCAAGCCGGGCAATCTGGAATTGGCCACAAAGCCGCATTAGGCTGGGCCCATGCGCTCAGCCGTTTTCCTGTCCTTGGCTCTGATCTCTGGTGCGGCCTTGGCCGCGCCAGCGCCCAAAGCGACCAGCGAAGAGCAGCTTTTCGCCCAGCTCAAAAAGGCGGAAAGCGCCGAAGACGCCCATCCCATCGAACAGAAGCTGATCGCCATGTTCCGCGCCTCGGGCAGCCCCAGCGTGGATTTGCTGATGACCCGCGCCAATGCCGCGCTGGCCACCGCCGACAACAAGACCGCCAAGATGCTGCTGGAAGCGGTGACCAACATCGCGCCCAACTATGCCGAAGGCTGGCATGCCAAAGCCGGGATGGAACAGGCGAACGGCGACGATACCGCCGCGCTGGTCTCGTTGCAGAAAGTGGTGCTGCTCAATCCGCGCCATTTCAACGCCCTAATTGAGCTTGGCGACATGCTGCAGGATTATGGCGACAAGGCCGGCGCGCTGAAACTGTACCGCCGTGCCCTGGACCTGGACCCGCAACTGGAAGGTGCGACCCACAAGATTCGCGAACTGACCCAGAGTGTCGAGGGACGGGATATTTAGAACCATGCGCTGGCTCGCCGCCTTTCTTCTGCTGTCGGCGGTGCAGGCGCAGGCCGCGCCGTCCACCATGGTCGGCACCTGGTTCGGGCAGGGCCAGCCTGACGACAAGTCCGCCATGTATATCGACCGCATGCGCGCCGACGGCACCTGGCGCGGCGAGTATCGAGTCTGCATCAAGGGCAAGCCGCCGAAGGACGATATCCAGGAAGGCCGCTGGAAGCTGGCCGGTGACATCCTGACCCTGGGCGTGGAGACCGTAGGCGGCCAGTTCTGGCCCCGCACCGATACTTACAAGATCCTGGAACACAGCCCCAAGGCGCAGAAATATCTCAGCCTGGGCTACAAGTTTACCTATACGCCTCAGCGTGTCGCAGACGACTTCAAGATGCCGAGTTGCGACCTGACGAGCTAGCCCTTCGCTTACGCTCCGGGCGTTCGTCGCTCTCGCAGGTCCATCGGATCTGCTCACGCGCTATGCGCGCCGCTCCTCACTCGTCCGTCACAAACGCCACGCGCAGCATGTTGGTGGCGCCGGTGGTGCCCAGCGGCACGCCGGCGGTGATGACGATGCGCTCGCCTGCCTGGGCGAAGCCTTCCTGGCGGGCGATCTGGCTGGCGCGTTTCACCATGTCGTCGAAGTCGCGGATATCTTCGGTGATGACACTATGGACGCCCCACACCAGCGAAAGCCGGCGCGCAGTCTCGATGCTGGGGGTTGGTGCGATGATCGGCGCGATGGAGCGTTCGCGCGCCGCGCGCAGCGCGGTGATGCCGGACTTGGTCCAGCACACGATGGCGCGCGCCTCGATGGTCTGGGTGACTTCATGCACCGCCGCCATGATGGCGTCGGGCGTGGTCTTTTCCGGTGTGCCGCGCTGGGCCTCGATGATGGAATGATACAGCTCGTCATCCTCGATGGCGCAGGCGATGCGGTCCATGGTCTGCACCGCTTCCACCGGATAGGA
>CAIUTH010000062.1 GCA_903902075.1 uncultured Alphaproteobacteria bacterium | reverse complement strand
GTTCATGCCCCAGCGCCGTCATCAGTGCGAACATGTCGGCCGCGTCGCGGTGGTAGAAATCGGGCGGATATTCGCGCGGCGGCGGCCGCGATTTTCCATAACCCCGCGGATCGGGCGCAACCACGTCAAAGCGGCGCGCGGCAAACCAGCCAATCTGGTGTTCGAAATCCCCCCGGCCGGTGCCCAGCGCACCGGGGATCAGCAGCAGTGGCGCGCCCTGCCCGGCCCGCTCGAAATGCAACGCAGGACGGTCAGACACTATCAGCGCTGCTTGGGCAAAGCGAAGACATAGACCGCCTGGCCGGTCTGGGAACGGTGCACTTCCTGCAGCATGGTGCTGGGCTTCTGCACCGGACTGCCGCCCTGGGTGCCCGTGGTGACGGCAACGAACTGTTCGTCGCCCACGCTGAAGGTGATGGGGAAGCCCTGCACGCCCGTGCCCAGCCGCGTATCCCACAAGGTCTTGCCGGTCCTCACATCGAAGGCACGGAAGACGCGATCGAAGTCGCCGACAAAGCCGACGCCGCCGGCGGTGGAGATGATGCTGGTCAGGAAGGGCGCGCGCTGCTGCCACGTCCAAAGGGGCTTCAGGGTGCGCGCTTCATAAGCCGAGATGCGGCCCAGATTGCCATTGCTGCCGGGCATTTCATAGAATTGCTGGCCGCCGGCGCCGTACATGGCGCAGGTCTGGCTCAGCGGCACCAGGAAAATATCCTCCGGCTGGAAATAGCTGGTGGCGGGCCAGTCATGGCCACCTTCGGGACTGGGGCAGGACGCGATTGGCGTGCCGGGCTTCTGGTGGATGATGTCGTCGCGATAGGTCGGGCGCCCCGTCTTCTTGTCGAACTTGACCCAGACATTCTGGAAAACCGTCTGCGCCAGATCCAGGAACTTGCCGTTGGTGCGGTCCAGCTTCCACAGGATGCCGGTTTTGCCCACTTCCAGCACGATCTTCTGGTCGCCGTGATCGATCAGCACCCGCTCATAGACTTCATCCAGGTCCAGGGATTCGCCCGGCGCGTTCTGGTAATACCATTGCAGCTTGCCGGTATCGGGATTGAGCGCCAGCGTCGAGTTGGAAAACAGCGCATCGCCATCGGTGCCGCGCTCGTCGCGGCGCGACGGCTTGGCCTGGCCGGTGCCCCAATAGGTCAGGTTGAGTTCGGGATCATAGGAGCCGGTGATCCAGGCATCGGCGCCCGCGCGCTTGTCGTCAGGCAGATTGCCCCATGTGTTGCCGCCCAGGGTGCCCTTGTCGGCAATGGTCAGCGTCTTCCACAAAAGCTTGCCGTTCGCGGTGTCATAGGCCGCGATCCAGCAGTGATCCTGCACCGAAAGATCGTCGCAGCGGGTCAGCCCGACCAGCAGCTTGCCCTTGATGACGGTCATGCCGCCGACCTTGTCGTCCTTGTAGCTGGAGATCTTGGTCGCCCAGACTTCCTTGCCGGTGCGCGCGTCCAGCGCATGCACCGTGGCGCTGGTGGCGCCGTAGAACAGCAGGTTGCCGTACAGCGCCATGGTGCGGGTGGCGTTCTGCAGATTGTCCACCACCGGACCGATGCGGTTCTCCCAGATCAGCTCGCCGGTCTTGGCATCCACGGCCTGCACCGTGTTGGTACGGTTGTTGGACAGGAACATCGTGCCGTCATGCACCAGCGGATTGAATTGCTGGCGGCCGCCTTCGTCCATGGCATAGACCCAGCGCAGCTGCAGGCCCGCGACATTGGACGTGTTGATCTGCTTGAGACGGCTGAAGTCCCATGCCTGGTAATTGCCCCGGTGCATCAGCCAGTCTTTTTCATCGGGATTGGTGAGCATCGCATCGGTGACCGGCGTGTAGTTCTTCACCGTGCCGCTTACCACCAGGCCCATCGGCATGGCGGGCGCACGGCGGCTGGCCGGCGCTGCTGCAACGGGCGCATCCAGAAGGCCGGCCGGCGTCTGGCCGGTGGCGAAACTGGCGATCGGTGTCTTGGCGGTGCCGTTGAAGGCTGCTGCGCCCGGGGCCGCGCCATTGGCCTGAAAGATGAAGGCGGCGATCTGCTGATAGGTTTCCGGCGAAAGCGATCCGCCATTGCCCATGGGCATGGATGCCTTGATCACTTCATACAATTCATTGGCGCCGCGCTTGCCCCAACTGCCGATGAAGGGCGAACCCACCAGCGGCGGGGCTTCGCCGCCGCCCGCCAAAGTGCGGTTATGGCAAGAGGCGCAATTCTGCAGATAGGCGCCATGGCCGGCCGTGGCCTGGACGGCGGTAAAGAGACCCGGCGCCTGCGAGGTGGCACTTTGCGTGCCCAGCGCCATCGCGCCGGCGGCTACCGCCACCAGCACGGCACCCAGCTTCAGAGTTTGGACCTCCATGGGCATCTTCCTAGCGGGTGGGCGTGTCGAGCTGTGGCAGGAACCAGGGGCCCGCCTGCGGCACACCGGCTGCGGCATCGAAATGCCTAGGCAGCAGCCAGCCCCACAGATTGCCGGTGGGCGCCTTCTGGCTATCGATCTGGATGTAAAGCTTGCCAGTGCGGAAAGCGGCCGCCTGTTTGGCATTCACGGTCAGGGTGCCCGACACGATGCCGCTGTCGGCCGGGGAGACGGTCAGATCCAGGCTCTCGGTGCCCGGCACGCCAATGGCCAGGCCCACAATCAGATGCGCCCTGGTGGCGGGGGACGGCAGGCCACCGAAACTGCCCGTTATGGTTAGGATCTTGCCGTCCAGGGTGGCGGTGGCCTCGCCGCGGCCCAGCTTCTCCTTGTTGTTGGCCTGATCCAGCGGCATGGGCCCCAGATTGGCCACATAGCTGTCCGCGGCCGAGGCGGGACCGGTGAGCAGGATCGCCAGCGCGGGCGCCGCCAACAGGCGCAGCATTTTCGATGTCATGGACAACCCTTTTCCAGCCGGGAGGAAGTCTGTCCCAGCTTGGCGCCGCGTTCAATTGCGGCGGCGCACCGCCTCCGGCTCAAAAAGATAATGGCGGCCACCCGTCAGGATGGCCGCCATGAATCTGCAGTTCAGAGATTAGTGCGTGAAGCGGAACCCGAGGGTGTAGTACCGGCCGATCGTGTCATACAGGGTCGGATTGAGGTTCGCGCTCTGGTTGAGGGGCGTGAAGGGATTGGCATTGCCCGGGTTCTGGTTGGTCAGGTTGTCAATCTTGAAATACAGCGAGGAGTGTTCGGTGAGGTCGTAGTGACCGCCGATGTCGAAGTAGAGCTCACCCGGCATGTAGTTGCTGCTGACCGTGGGGTGGTTGCTGTCCACCGGCGCGGGGCAGGCAGCGGCGCACTGGAACCAGTTGCGGTTGATCACGCCTTCGCTGAACCAGCGTTCGTTGATGAACAGACCCCAATTGTCGGTGTCATAAGCCTGATTGAAGAACACCTTCCAGTGCGGGGTGTTGCCGCCATTGCTGCCGGCATTCTCGGTAATGACAGCACCAATGAAGCCCGCGTTAGTCACGTTCTTCATCACATTCGTGGCCAGCATGCGGATGGTGAAGTCGCCGCCCAGGCCCCAGTTGATCGCGTCATCAACCGCGAAGCGATAGCTCGCTTCATAATCGAAGCCGTCGATGGTCTGCAGGGCCAGGTTGACCTGCGGCGTGGTCTGCAGGGTCGGGCTGCTGTGCGTCAGGGCTGTGTTGATCACGCCGCCGACCGCCCAAGGCTGGCCGTTCGTCTGGATGAACGAGCATTGGAAGGCATTGCCATTGAAGCACAGGTTGATCTGGTCAGCCTGGCCCAGCTGGGCGATGATGCTCTTGATGCCGATACGCCAGTAGGTCGCCGAGAAATTAAGACCCGGAATATAGGAAGGCGACCACACCAGGCCCGCTTCCGTCGTCTGGCCCTTTTCCGGCTTCAGATTGCGGTTGGCGGTGATGGGGTTGGGCAGCGGGCTGATGGTCCGGTTCGCGGTATCGCCAGGCCCATTCGAGCAGCAGGTGAAGGGATCGGTGACCGAGCCGTTGTTGACGCGCGCGCCAGCAAACAGTTCCGCCAGGTTGGGGGCGCGCACGTCACGCGACTGCAGGGCACGCAGACGCAGGCCATCCAGAGGCGTATCCCAGGTCACGCCCACCTTCCAGGTCTCGACATCACCCGAGGTGCTGTAATGGGTGTAACGGCCCGCCAGGTTGGTGTTGATAGTGCCCCAGTCCGCATCATTCAGCAGCGGGACGTTCACTTCGGCGAAGGTTTCCCATTCGTGGAAGTAGCCGCG
>CAIUTH010000061.1 GCA_903902075.1 uncultured Alphaproteobacteria bacterium | reverse complement strand
GCGTTGACCGCGCCGGCGCGGCGGGTGGCGAACAGATCCTCGCGCAGGCTGAAGCGGAAGTCGCCCAGATCGTAACTGGCAAGACCGAAGGCGGACTGGAACTTGGTGTTGGCGACAAAGCCCGGGCCCGCCACGATGGTGGAGCCACGCATGCCCTGTGCAATCAGCACGACGGGTCCGATATTGGTGCGCGCGCCCACGCTCCAGAAACGCGTGTCCCAGCCGGTGTCCCGCGCTGTCCTGGCATGGGGATCGCCTTCATTGTCATAGCGGATCACCGAGATCTTGCCCCAGTCGGGCAAAGTCCATGTCGCCCCGGCATACCAGCCGACATGGCCATCGATCTCGTCGAACTCGCCGGTGCGCGCATACAAAGGTGAATAGAACAGCTTCTGACTCTGGGTGGAAAGCCGCACGCGCTCCAGCAATCCGGTGGGCCGGTCTTCCATGGCCCAGCCATGCGAGGCCATCAAGGTGCCGTTCTGGTCATTGCAGCACAGCGCCGCACCAATCAGCGAGATGGTGCCAAGATCGCTTTTCCAGCGCAGCGTGCCTTCGCTGCCGATGGTGCGCAGTTCATCGCCGATCCACGTGTTGATGGCCGACGGCGTCAGGGTATAGGGACTGGCCCAACCCACATCGTCATTCTCAAGGCTGATGGCAGGAAAGAAGGCGCCGGCCTTTACCGACCAGCTGAGATTGTTCGCCCCCGCATCGTCGTAGCGCAGATAGGTTTCCAGCGCGTCCACAATACCGGGGGTTTGCGGCTCGGCGCGCAGCACCGTCACCACATGGAACACATCGCCCAGCTTCAGCTCGGCCCGCACCACGCCTTCGGCGCCGCCATACTGTTTGCCGCCATAACGGAATTTTCCCAGGCCGCCTTGCAGCCAGCTTGCCTGGTCGGTCGGCGCCACGCCGCGCAAGTCGGCATAGCCGCTGATCGTCAGATCGTCGGAGATTTCCAAGGCCTGTGCCGGCGCCATCAGGGCAACGACCAGCATGGCCAGAAGGACGAGGCCAGCGCGCATGGCCAAATCATGCATCAGGCATGCTTAAGGCCGCGTTTATGATGCCGCTGCCAACAAAAGCCAAGCATATGGAAACATGAGATTTTTTGGCCTCGACGTTTCCGAGGACTGTAAAAAATCCGTCAGGTCAGGCTGTTGCAAAAGCTTTGGATGCGTTTGCACGCCTCTTCCAGCGCCTTGTTCGAGGTGGCGTAGGAGATGCGGAAGAAGGGCGACAGGCCGAACGCCGCGCCATGCACCACCGCCACGCCGGTCGCTTCCAGCAGCTCGCTGGCGAAATCGCCGTCGGTGTCGATCACCTTGCCCGCCGGCGTCTTCTTGCCGATCAGCTTCTTGATCGAGGGATAGACATAGAAGGCGCCTTCCGGCTTGGGGCATTCGATGCCGGTGGTCTGGTTCAGCATCGACACGACCAGGTCGCGGCGTTCCTCGAACAGTTTCTGGAACCCGGGAATGAAATCCTGGGTGCCGTTCAAGGCTTCCACCGCCGCCCATTGCGAGATGGAGGTGGCATTGGTGGCGCTTTGCGACTGCAGCTTGGCCATCGCCTTGATCAGGTCTTCGGGACCGGCGCAGTAACCGATGCGCCAGCCGGTCATGGCATAGGCCTTGGACACGCCATTCATGGTCAGGGTGCGGTCGTACAGGCCCGGCTCCACTTCCAGGATGGTGTGGAACTTGAAGCCGCCATAGACCAGATGCTCATACATATCGTCGGTCAGCACCCACACATGGGGATGCTTCATCAGGACATCGGTCAGGCCCTTGAGCTGTTCTTTGGTATAGCAAGCGCCGGTGGGATTGGACGGCTGGTTGAAGATCAGCCACTTGGTCTTGGGCGTGATGGCCTTTTCCAGCGCCTCGGGCGTCAGGCGAAAACCCTGTTCCAGCGAACATTCCACGATGACCGGCTTGCCGCCGCCCAGCATCACGATGTCGGGATAGGACACCCAATAGGGCGCGGGCACGATCACTTCGTCGCCCGGATTGATGGTCGCCATCAGGGCGTTGAACAGGATGGTCTTGCCGCCCGGCGAGACGAAGGTCTGGGACGGCTTGTAGTCGATATTGTTCTCGCGCTTGAACTTGGCGGCGATGGCGGCGCGCAGTTCGGGAATGCCTTCCACCGCGGTGTACTTGGTCTGGCCGTCATTGATGGCCTTGATCGCGGCCTTCTTGATGTTGTCGGGGGTGTCGAAGTCCGGCTCGCCCGCGCCCAGGCCGATCACGTCCATGCCGGCGGCCTTCAGCTCGCGCGCCTTGGTGGTCACCGCGATGGTGGGCGAAGGCTGGATGCGGCCAAGCGACTCGGCCAGAAAACCCTTGGGCAACGGCATGGGACGACTCTTCCGAAAAATTGCGGGAGGGGGATAACAACCGGGGGGGCTTGGGGCAAGAAAAGCTTGGACAATCCGGCCATGCCGTTTGCGCGGATGCACAGCTTATGGGCAAAATCTGCCTGTTACGGCTTGGCCTTGCGCCGCGCCGGCAGGAACTGGCGCACCAAGCCCTGGTACAGGCCGCCGCCCACCACCCCGCCCAGCAAGGGTCCCGCGATCGGCACCCACCAGTAGTTGCCCGGCGACGGCAGGGCCGATGCGCCCCAGCCCGCCATCCAGGCGAACAGGCGCGGTCCTAGGTCGCGCGCCGGGTTGATCGCCCAGGATTCCAGGTAACCGGCACTGGCGCCGATGGAGGCAACAAGAAGTCCGATGATCAGCGCGCCGGAATTAGCCTGGGGCGCGACGGTGTTGAAATCCTCGGTGATGGCGAAGATACCCAGCACCAGGATGGCGGTCAGGATGATCTCGTCCATGAAGGCGTGCATCACGCTGATGGCGAGCCCCGGATGGGTAAAGAACACGCCAGCGGCGCCGCCGTCTGCGCGCGTCAGGTGATGCAGCTCATTGTAGTGATCGATCACCGGGCCATAGAGCAGATAGACGACGCCGGCGCCCAGCAGTCCGCCAAAGACCTGCGCCACGCTGAAGGGCAGCACCTTGCGCCAGGGAAAACCGCGATACAGTGCCAGCGCCAATGTGACCGCCGGATTGGCATGGGTGCCCGACACGGCGCCCGTGACGTAGATGGCGATGGTGACCGACAGGCCCCAGGTGATGCACACGCCCCAATAGGCGTTCACATAGGGGCTGGGATCGTACAGCGTGTACATGCAGGCGGCCGAGCAGCCGATCACGATGACGATGAATACGGCCAGGGCCTCGGAGATAAGCTCTCCAGCGGCAATCTTCCAGGCTGGCATGGCGTTTCCCCCCGCATGCGTTGTCTTTGCGGGGATGCTAGCATGGGGGCGCAAAATCCTTGAGTCGTCCGATGACCAAGTCCTTGCTTTTTATGGCCCTGGCGCTGCTGCTCGCCGGCTGTTCCAAGCCCGCCCCACCGGTGGGCAAGTGGGAAGGCGGCTATGAAAGCGGCGGCACCATCGTGGCGGCACGGGTGGAGATATTGCCCAGTGGCCAGGTCAAGGTCAGCGCACCGGACGTCACCTACATCACCGGCAGCCGCGAGCAGATCGACGAATTGCGCGCGCGGCTGTCGGCCGGGCTGGTGAATGGCTGGAGCGAAGTGGCGCCGCGGACCTTCGACTTCGACGGCAAGACCTTCCGCAAGCCGGGCGGCATCGCCCCCCAGATGGTGTGGGACAAGGCCAGCAATACGCTGACCCTTGAGCTGTTCATCGGCACCAGGCCCGCGCTGCCGATCCCGCTGCGGCCGGTGTCCGACTTTCACGACAATCCGTTTGCGGCTGGCTGAAGCAGGCGCCTAAAACCCGATTGCGATGGCCCGCATCGAGGCCGAGGTCACCGCGCGTACCGGCGCGGTTTCCAGCTGCGCCTGTTTGCTGGGGACAAGCAGCACGACGGGATGAAACTCCGCCGCGACGCTGTGGACCCTGCCCATTCCAATCAGGACCGCAGTCGCCAGCAGAACCGCGCCAATATGTTGAATCATAAAACCAACCCTCTAGGTGCCCTGACAGCACCCTAGCGCCGGGGTGTTAACGCTGGATGTTGGCGTTGACAGCAATTTCCATGGCATTTGATCGGCATTTGATGGGATGGCAGACACGACTGCCGGGCGTGCGCAGATGTGATAAAGTATGGAAGGCGATGATCGGCATCTTGGTGACGCAAGACTTCTGATCTCCAGGATCACAAAGCGCGAGCGCGGCAGCACCGCGAAGGATTCCACGTCCGTCCCCGCCCCGTTGACAATTTGTCCGCCAAACCCGAGCCTCCCCGCCCATAAGCCGCCCGAGCGCGGCAGGGCTGGAAAACGGGTGTCCTCATGAAAATGCGCGTGTCTCTCACTGTCATCACCATGGCTTCGCTGCTTTGCAG
Organism: uncultured Alphaproteobacteria bacterium; assembly: GCA_903902075.1. Classification (GTDB taxonomy): domain Bacteria; phylum Pseudomonadota; class Alphaproteobacteria; order Micropepsales; family Micropepsaceae; genus Rhizomicrobium. Next base: position 752 of record CAIUTH010000061.1, on the reverse strand, counting down.
CAGCGCCATCGCCCAAGCCCCGGCCGGGCTGACCGAGGGCAACCCGGCCATGAGCCAGAACCTGCGCAACGCGCTGGCGCCGCCGCCGCCCCTGCCGCCGCTGGTGATCGCGCCCGCCAGCAATGAATGGCTGACCTGGGGCTATGACCAGGAGCGCACGGGCTGGAACCGCGCCGAGACCACCCTGTCGCCCAAAAATGTCAGCAAGCTGAAGCCGCTCTGGTCCACCCAGCTGTCGATCAAGTTCGACAAGTATGTCCTGTCCACCGGCACCTCGCCCATCGTGGTGTCGGGCGTGGCCACGCCGGCGGGGCCTGCCGACATCGTCTTCATCCTGGGCGCCGACGACACGCTGTTCGCGCTGGATGCCAATAGCGGCAAGCAGATCTGGAGCAAGAGCTTCCCCAATCCGCACAAGTCCACCTCGCCCGTCCGCGACTGGCTGTGCCCCAAGACCGTCAACACCACGCCCACCATCGATAAGGCGCGCGGCATCGTCTTCTTCCTGACCGGCGACGGCATGCTGCGCGGGGCGAACCTGGCCGATGGCGCCGAGCGGCTGACGCCCACGCCCATGACCGCGCCCTTCGCGCGCGCCTGGAGCCTGAACCTGATTGACAATGTGCTGTATTCGCCGTCGGGCCGCGCCTGCGGCGAGATCACCGACAAGTCGAGCATCGCGGCGATGCAGAGGGCGACGTTGGGCGAGAAGGCTGCGAGGGGCGCCGTGTCGTACTTGCCCTTGAGGATGC
>CAIUTH010000060.1 GCA_903902075.1 uncultured Alphaproteobacteria bacterium | reverse complement strand
TGGGCGGCGCGCTGGGCGTGGTCGCCGTGTCGGTCAAGCACGAGATCGTGCTGGGCCTGGTGGGCGGTTTGTTCGTGCTGGAAACCGTCTCCGTCGTGGTGCAGGTGGTTTCCTTCAAGCTGACCGGCAAGCGCGTCTTCCGGATGGCGCCCATTCATCACCATTATGAACAGCTGGGCTGGACCGAGCCCACCATCGTGATCCGTTTCTGGATCGTGGCGGTGGTGCTGGCGCTGCTCGGCCTCGCAACCTTGAAGCTTCGCTAGATGATCCCAAGCCGCGCCTTTGCCAATCGCACCGTCGCCATCTTCGGCCTGGCCCGTACCGGGCTGGGCGCGGTGCGCGCGCTGGTGGCCGGCGGCACGCGGGTGATCGCCTGGGACGATGACAGCAATGCGCGCGACCTGGGCGGCCAGGAAGGCGCCGAGCTGATGCCCTGGCGCGAATGGCCGTGGGAGACGATCGCCGCACTTATATTGTCGCCCGGCGTGCCGCTGACCCACCCCAAGCCCCATGGCGTGGTGGAACATGCCAATCGTGCCCAGGTGCGCATCATCGGCGATGTCGAACTGTTCGCCCATGAAATCCGGCCCGATCCGAACGGCAGCGCCAAGGCGCCCGTGATCGCCATCACCGGCACCAACGGCAAGTCCACCACCACCGCGCTGGTGGGGCACATATTGAATGCCTGCGGCTTCGACGCCCAGATCGGCGGCAATATCGGCAAGTCGGTGCTCGAACTGTCGCCGCCTTCGGCCAAGACCATCTATGTGCTGGAAATGTCCAGCTTCCAGATCGACCTGGCGCCGGGCCTGGCACCCGATGTCGGCATCCTGTCCAACCTGTCGCCCGACCATATCGACCGTCACGGTACGATGGAGAATTACGCCGCCATCAAGGCACGGCTGATGCGCCAGACCGCCAAGGATGGACAGGTCGTGATCGGCGTGGACGATGCCCATTCCTCGGCCATCTTTACCCAGCTGTCGGCGGCCGGCGGCGCCCAGGCCCATCCGGTTTCGGTGGGCAAGGTGCTGGGCCGTGGCATCTTCGTGGTGGACGGCACTCTCTATGACGCCATGGGCGCGCGCGCGGTGAAGGTCATGGACATGGCCACCGCCGCACGCCTGCCCGGCGCGCACAACTGGCAGAATGCGGCGCTGGCCTATGGCGCCGTGCGGCCCTTTATCTCGGACACCAAGGCGATTGCCGCGGCCATCGCCAGCTTCCCGGGGCTGGCGCACCGGATGGAAGATGTCGGGCATATCGGCAAGGCCGCCTTTATCAATGACTCCAAGGCCACCAATGCCGACGCCACGGCGCGGGCGTTGGCGGTGTATCCCGACATTTTCTGGATTGCCGGCGGCAAGCCCAAGGAAGGCGGCATTGAAAGCCTTTCCGAGTTCTTCCCCCGGGTGCGCAAGGCCTATCTGATCGGCGAGGAGTCGCCCGCCTACGCCCGCACCCTGGACGGCAAGGCGCCTTACGACATGTCCGGCACATTGGAGATGTCGGTGGCCAAAGCCGCCGCCGATGCGGCG
>CAIUTH010000059.1 GCA_903902075.1 uncultured Alphaproteobacteria bacterium | reverse complement strand
GGCGGCTATTTCGACGGTGCCTCCAACGATTATGACGCCGCCAAGCTGGTGACGCGCGGCAAGCTGGTGGTGGTGACTTTCAACTATCGCCTGAACCTGTTTGGCTTCATGGCCCATCCTGCCCTCGATGCGGAAGGGCACCCCAGCGGCAATTACGGCATCATGGACATGCAGGCCGTGTTGCAGTGGGTCAAACGCAACGCCGCCGCGTTCGGGGGCGATCCGAACAACGTCACGGTCGGCGGCCAGTCGGCCGGGGCCGGCGCCTCCAGCGCCATCGTGGTGTCGCCCGCGTCCAAGGGCCTGGTCCACCGCGCCATCTTCCAGAGCGGCGGTTACACGCCCTTTGCCTCAAAGGCCACTGCCCAGGCGCGCGGCCAGAAATTCGCCGCCGCGGCGGGCTGCACGGCCGGCGATGTAGCCAAATGCCTGCGCGCCCTGCCCGCCGCAAAAATCGCCGCACTGGCCGGCACCGCCAGCGCCACCAGCCCCCTGGTCGGCGGCCCGCTGCTGGACGGCACAATCCTGCCGCACCAGCTGATCGATGCCTTCCGGAGCGGCCAATTCAACAATGTGCCGATGATGATGGGCACCACCGCCGACGAAGGCAATTTCAACGCCGGCATCGCCCAGTATTTCAAGCCGGGCCGTACGGCGCTGGATGAAGCGGACTACAAGGGTTATGCGCAGCGGACCTATGGCGGCAATGCCGGACCGGGTGGCAGTTTGCCGGCCTATCCCAAGGGCACGGTGGATGCGGTGATGACGCGGTATCCGGTCACCAAGGCGGGCGCGCAGATGGCATGGGACAGCGCCCATAGCGACTCCATGGCATGCCGGGGCACTTACACGGCACCCGCCATTGCAGGCCATGCGCCACTTTATATGTACCTGTTCAACGACCGCACTGCGCAGACCTATTTTCCCAGGATGCCCGGCTTTCAGCCGCTGGCCTATCACACCGCCGATATTCCGTATGTCTTCATCGGCTATCACGGCGGACCCGACGGTGTGCCCATCACCTTGACCCCGGCACAGGCCAAACTGTCGGACCGGCTGGTGGATGCCTGGTCCAATTTCGCGCGCAGCGGCAATCCCAATGGCGCAAGCGATACGCCCTCCAAAATGGAATCTTGGCCGCGCTGGAAGAAGGACGGCGCCGCCTATCTGGTGCAGGATGCCAAGTGGGCGACGCAAACCCATGCCGAATTCACCGCCACGCACAATTGCGGTTTCTGGAACACAATTCTTCTCTACAAATAAGGAATGACCATGCGCCTTCTGATTTCCGCCGCCCTGCTGGCTCTTGTCGCGACCGGCGCACAGGCCGATATCCGGGTAGTGGCGCCCGGCTTTGTCTACAATTCGGCGCTGAAGGATCTGGCGGCGGATTTCACCAAGTCCACCGGCATCAAGGTGGACGTGACCGAAATCGGCATGAACGTCATCGTCGGCAGGATCAAGACCGACACGCCGGCCGCCGACGTCATCGCCCTGCCCGCCGACCTGATGAACACGCTGTATCTGGACGGCGGCATCGTGGCGGGCAGCTACACCCCGCTCGGCCGCGACGAACTTGGCCTGGCAGTTAAGAAGGGCGCGCCCAAGCCCGACATCTCCACGGTCGAGAAGCTGGCGGCGGTGCTGAAATCGGCGCAGGCGGTGGAAGTCAACGATCCCAAGGCCGGCACGATGCAGGGCGTGATCATTGACGGCATCCTCAAGCGCCCGGAATTTGCCGGCGTGCATGTTGTGCCGGTGGCCAAGGGCGAAGGTGCCGGCGCATTGGCGCGCGGCGAAGGCGACATGGCGATCCAGCTGGTGCCGGAAATCCTCAACAAGCCGCCGATCGACCTTTTGGCGCCGCTGCCGGTGGAGCTGGGCGGACACATGGACGCCATCCTGGCGGTGTCGTCACGTTCGGCAAGTCAGAAAGAGGCGCTGGCGTTCGTGAAGTTCCTGACGCGTGCCGAAGCCAAGGCGGCCTGGACGGCGAAGGGCATGAAGCCGTTCTGACTATTTTTTCGGCGTTTCGATAACGCCACCCTCTTTCCAAACCGGCGACGCTTCCAGCCTTGTGACATAGCGCAGGAAGACTTCCGCGTCGGAAGGCGCGGCGGAGATTTTCAGCACCGCCGCCGACACGTCGACATGCAGGCCCAGATCGTCAGGGAAGCGGCCAACCGGCTCGACATCCTTGGCCATCAATATTTCGGTCAGCGCGCCGCCGCCAAATTCCGCGTCTCCGCGCGCGATGGCGTCGCCGATCATGCCCTTGATGGGGCGCGGCTCGACACCGACGAATTCCGGGCGCTTCAGCATCTCCTCGACCATGGCGCCGGTGAGACTGCCGACCTTGGGATCGGCATAGGCGATGACGCCGGCCTTTTTGGTGAAGGCGACAAACTTGGCATGGCTGGAAATATCGGGATGCGCCCCGCCGGTCTTGACCACCACGGCAAAGGGAATGCGGCCAATCGGACGCTCGCTGCCCGGCGCCAGTTTGGGTGCAAAGTCGCTGAAATTGCCGGTCGGCGCGATCACAACGTCGCCGGCATCGCCATTTTCCACCGCGGCGCGCACCCGCCCGACATTGAAGCCGGCAAACGTCACCTTGTTGCCGGTCTGGGCCGTCCAGGCATCCGCCAGCTTGCGCAAGGGACCGTTGACGATCTGCGGTGAATAGACAGTGAGGTCGGCAGCACCCGCCGCAGCGGGTGACAGCAAAAGCAGAGCAGCGGCAAATCGCCAGCCGCGCACAGCGATTACTTTTTCGTCCAGCTGCCGCCAATGGGCTTGAAGAACTGGCCGCCCGGCACCCGGCCGATCAGCTGCGCGCCGGTGGCCTGGCCCGCCGCATCGCGGGTGACGCCGGTCTTGGACGCGGTTTCGGCATAGACCGTGGCGCGGCCGGCATTGATGTCGTTCACCGCCGCGGTCACGGCGCCATCGGCCGAACCCGTGACGAAGCCCAGATAGCCGTCAGCCTGTTCGCCCACGATGCCCGCTGCCTTGGCCGCTTCCACGGTCGCCTTGTCGCTGGCGAGATCGGCGAAAGCCGGCGTCGCCAGCAGCAGCAGCGCGGCAGCGGCGAAGAAATTCTTGAAGTTGCTCATGTGATGGCGTCCTTCAGATGAATGTTGGGCAGCTTAAAACAGATCGGGATTCTTGGAGATGGCGCTCTGGACTTCCTTGTCCAGCCGCACCCGCACATCGGCGTCCAGCTTGGCGTAGATGTTGATCGGCGCCACCTCGACCCGGATGGTCGGCGTGCAGGCGCCCAGCGCGGTCAGCACACAGGCTGCAAAAAGCAGTTTCTTCATGGCTTTGCTCCAGTGCTGGTATCCGGTGGCCCCTCCGGACGAAGGCTGTTTGACCATGCTTCGGTATAGGACTTCAAGAGTTCGTCAAAATTAAGGGAGGTATCCAGGGTCAGGTCGATGGGCGTGCCGCTGGGCAGCGGAATGGGCTTGTACAGCGCCGTGCCGTTGATGATGTCGGTGATGGCCACCCGCGCTTCCTGATGCTGCGGCGGATCGCTCTTGCCCTTGATGTGGAACAGGATTTTCAGCCGCCCGCCTTCCACCGAATTGAGCTGGGCGGACATTTCATCGAACGCCAGATATTCCAGCGCCTGATAGGCGAATTCCTGCACCGCATTGCTGGACAGCGCCGCATCGCCCTGGTGCCAGAGCGAACGGTTGATGGAGAGCCGCCCCGGGCCATCCGCCGTGATCTTGCCATCGGTGATGCGAAAGCCTTCGGGTCCGACGTCGAAAGGAATGTTGCCGGACACTTTTCCTTCCAGCTTCACCTTTGTGCCCAGGTTGGAAGCCGCGACCAGGGATTCCAGTGCGATGGATTTCAATTGCGCCGTGCCCGCCGTCTTGCCCGGATGGGACAGGGACAGGGCAATGGCGCCCAACGACACATGGCCCTGGGCGATGTCGGTGTCGGCCTTGGCCAGATGGATTTCGCTGCCGTTGAAACCGAAGCGGACATCGACGGCGCTGAACGGCAAGGTCCAGTCGATCCGGTCGATGGACAGGTCCTGGCCCGGCGCGGTGGCGGGCGGCAGCAGCGAGGTGAAGTTGATCTCGCTCTTCACGGCATGGGCCTTGCCCAGCACTGTCATGAAATCCAGCGCCGCGATCTTCAGCTTGCCCTGGCTGGTGATTTCACTTTTTGTCCAGTTGATGTCGCCGGCAAAGCCCACATTGCCTTCGGCCCGGCGCAGCGCCACCAGCATCGGCGACAGGCTTTCCGGCTGCAGCTTGCCCGGCGCGAAGCTCACGCTGGGCGCGTTGATGTGCGCCGTGCCGCGGCCCGTCGCCATGGTGTGGGAGAATGTCGTTTCACCCAGCACAGTCTTCTTGGGATCGGTGATTGCCAGGCGGCCACGCCACACGCCGCGGTCGAGCGCGATGGTGCCGCTGCCCAGCAGCGGCTTGAAACGGACAGCCTTGGCACGATCCGACAGCTCGGCGCTCGAAAGCGCGGCCGTCCCCTTGAGCGGCGCGCCCCGGCCCTGGAAATCCAGGCGGGCTGCCGCCTTTTCCACCCGCACATTTCCCAATGGCAGGTTGGCGGACGCGCCGCGCGCTTCTCCAACCAGCTTCCAGTTGGCGCCCTCGCCGGTGATCAGCGGCCGTCCCTTGCCACAGACCTGCGCGCGTATGTCGGTCGCCAGATCGCTGGCCCCGGGATGAAACTGCTTCAGCGAAACTTGCGTGCAGGCCGATGGCGCAAAAGCGTAATGGCCCCCCTGGTACGACACGGTGCCGTTGGCGGTGATGTCCGTGCCGCGCAGCATGGCAAAGTTGAAACGGGTCTTGAGCGCCACATCGCCGGTCAGGCCGCCGCCCGTCCACATCAGGCGCCTGGCCGTCAGGCGAGCCGCGGGCAGTCCGGGGCCGGACAATGAGGCTTCCAACGCTGCGTTCAGACTGTCGGCGCCGCCGGAAATCGTCAGCGCCGGAATGTTGATCCTGGCGCCCCGCGCCCCGTTCACGATCATCGGCGCGGTGAGCGAAAATTCGCTGGATTTGCCATGCTGGACGACATGCCCGGCAAGGCTGACCTGAAGATGCTTCAGGTTCCTGGTGATGGCGGACGCCAGCGCGGGATCGGCGGCACGCAGCGTGGCCAGGTCCGCTGTCATCCCGACATCACCTTCGGCCTTGATGTCGCCCTGCGCCTGGATGTCTCCGTTCGCCACCGTCACGCTGGCATTGCTGATCGTGGCATCAAGCTTGGGCGCGGACAGGCTTGCCAGCGCGCACGTGGAAAGCCGCAGATGGACTGATGGCACGGTGACGTTGAAACGCCCGTCATCCGAATACCATTTCAACTTCTCTGCATTCAGCCGCGCATCGAGATCCGGCACCGTGATGGACCCGTTGCTGACTGCGCCCTGGAAGCGTACCGCCAGG
>CAIUTH010000058.1 GCA_903902075.1 uncultured Alphaproteobacteria bacterium | reverse complement strand
CTTCCTGATCCAGGGCATGAGCGGGCTGATGAGTATTACCGGTGAACGCGCTGACCGTCCTGGTGGTGGCCCGATGAAGGTCGGCATCCCCATCGCCGACCTGATGACCGGGCTGTACGCTGCCATCGCGATACTTGGCGCACTCAGCCATCGCGACAAAACCGGCGTCGGCCAGAACATCGACCTTGCCTTGCTCGACGTCCAGATTGCCGTCATGACCGGACGCAATCTGGGGTACTTCGTCACCGGCCAGGTGCCGCAGGCAAACGGCAATGAGCATCCCAACATCGTGCCCCAGACCGTATTCCCCTGCCGCGACGGGCACCTCATTCTCGTGGTCGGCAACGACTCTCAGTTCGTCAAACTGTGCGAAGTACTGGGCTGCACGGACATGGCGACCGATGCGCGCTTTGCCACCAATCCGCAGCGCGTCGTAAACCGCGACGAGTTGAATGCACGGGTCATCGAAAGCCTGATGCAACACGATCTTAGCCACTGGATCGCACTACTGGAAACCGCGGGCGTTCCCTGCGGACCGATCAACACCGTCGCGCAGGTGTTCGACGATCCCCAGGTGCGCCATCGCGGATTGAAAATGCACATGACACACCCGCTCGCCGGCAATGTTCCGCTGGTGGCCAATCCCATCAAGTACTCGGCGACACCCATCACCTATCGCAGTGCCCCGCCAACGCTAGGCCAGCATACTGACGCAATCCTGGACGCGCTGGGACTGCCTGCAAATGAAATCGCAGAACTGCGTCAACTGAAAATAATCTGAACCGGAGGAGATAACCATGGCCTGGCTGATACGCGTATCCCTGATGGCTGTACTGATCACCAATCCGCAGCTGGCGCTTGCGCAAAGCGACGCCTTCCCGAGCAAAGCCTTTCGCTTCATCATTCCCTACCCGCCCGGCGGCATCACCGACACCGTCGGTCGCCTGGTGGGCAACAAACTCAGTCAGGATTTGAGTCTTCCGGTCATCATCGACAACAAGCCGGGGGCCGGCGGAAACATCGGTGCAGTCGCGGCAGCCAAATCAGCCCCGGATGGCTATACGCTGTTCATGGGCTTCCCGGGCACCCACGGCATCAATGTCCACATGTACAAGGACATGGGTTACGACCCGATCAAGGATTTTCAACCTATTACCTTGCTGATCAAATCGCCCATGGTCATGCTGATTCATTCGTCGATACCAGCCAACAATCTGACCGAATTCATCGCCTACGCCAAGGCCAACCCGGGCAAGCTGGATTTCGGCTCGTCCGGAACCGGCGGCGCATCGCACTTTGCGCTGGTCAGTTTCATGCTGGCCTCGGGCGTCAACATCACCCATGTTCCATACAAGGGGACGGCCGGCGTGGAAACCGACGTCATGGCCGGCAGAATCAGCGGCCATTTCGGTTCGGAAATCAGTTCCATGGGCGGTGTGAAGACAGGTGTGAAAAAGCCGCTCGCAGTCACCAGCCTGAAGCGGCTGAAAAACTGGCCGAATATTCCCGCACTGTCGGAAACCTTCCCCGGATTTGAATACGGCACATGGCTCGGTGTTCTCACGCCATCTGGAATAGCCGCAGCACGCACTGACACCTTGAACAAGGCACTGCGCAAAACCCTTGATGACCCCGAAGTACTGCGCCGCTTTGCCGAAAATGGCGTCGAAGCCGCGGGCGGAACACCGAAGGAATTCGCCGACTTCATCGCCTCGGAAACAAGGAAGTTCGCGCAGATCGTAAAGGTCTCCGGGGCCACTCCCGAAAACTAACCACGTCGCTGGACTGTCGCCCAGCAGCCCTGGCTACTGGGCCAGAGTGCGCGCCAGTTCCAGCAGTTTCATGTCGGCAGGTTTGGTTTTACCGGTGACCTCGGAGAGCGGCGTGGTCACGATGTCCTCGCCGCGCAGGCCGGTCACGACACCCGAGACTCCGCGCGCCAGTTCAGCCACTGCCGTCGCAGCCAGGCGCGTGGCCAGCACGCGGTCACGCGCTGTCGGGCTGCCGCCGCGCACCACGTGTCCAAGGCGCGTCACGCGCAGCTCAAAGCCAATGCTGTCGTGATGCGCCTCGATGTGATTCACGATGGCATCGGTGCCATGGCGCGCCCCTTCGGCCACCACCACCAGTGCATG
>CAIUTH010000057.1 GCA_903902075.1 uncultured Alphaproteobacteria bacterium | reverse complement strand
TGTGCGCGGCTACTTCGCCGGTCGACTGTTCCAGGAACAGATCGGCCCAGGGACCGGTCGCCACCAGCACGGTCTTCGCCCGGATATCGAAACAGGTGCCGGCCATGGTTTCATGCACGCTGCAGCCTTCGACCTTGCCGTTTCGCAAGATCAGCCGATCGGCCGAAACATAGTTGGCAATGGCCGCACCATGGGCATCGGCATCGATCAGGTTTTCCAGCGCGATGCGTTCGGGGCTGTACATCTGGGCGTCGTGATATTCGAAGGCGCCTTCGAAGCCGTCACCTTCCAGCACCGGTTCGCGCGCCAGCGCTTTCTTCTTGTTGAGCCAGCGATGGCCGGGCAGGCGCTGTTTGGGATCTTCCAGCCGGTTGCGGTCGAAGGACAGAAGATCATAGAGGCTTAAGCCCGCCTTCAGCTTGAAGCGCTCGACCAGACCGGCACCATACAGCGGCAACAGGAATGGCAGGGGCCGCACCAGGTGCGGCGCCATCCGCATCAGGTTGCGGCGCTCGCGCAGGGATTCGCGCACCAGCCCGAATTCGAAATTGCGCAGGTAGCGAAGCCCGCCATGGGCCAGCTTGGAATTGTGTGCGCTGGTGGCCGAGGCAAAGTCCCGCGCCTCGATCAGCGCCACTTTCAGCCCACGCATCGCGCAATCGCGCGCGGTGAAACAACCGGTGGCGCCGCCGCCGATGATCAGGACGTCAAATTGTTCGTTGGAGAGACGATCTAGAGCGCGCTGCATGCGCGCCGGAGGCTACAGGTCAAATAAGCGAATGCCTACTTGATCTTGCCTTCCTTGAAGGTGACGTGCTTGCGCAGCACCGGATCGTACTTCTTGATCGAGAACTTCTCGGTCATGGTGCGGGTGTTCTTCTTGGTGACATAGAAAAAGCCGCTGTCGCTGTCGCTGTTGAGGCGGATCTTCGCGGTGGTGGGCTTCGCCATGACAAACTCCAAAAAGCACGGTTCGAGAGGGCCGGGTAATGGGGGATAAGCCCCCGTCCTGTCAAGCAAATCTGCCCAAAAGCCCGGAAATCAGCGCTTTTTGCCCCGAAAACGGTCCTTTCCGGACCGCTTTCCGGGCTTGCCGGCCCCTCCCGCGTGACGGGGTTTTCCGCCCGCGCGGACAGACTCGTCCTCCGTGCCGACCAGGGAAAAGCGCAGCCCCCCGGTCAGGGGCGCGGCTTCCTGCAGCTTCACCGCCAGCGCGTCGCCCATGCCGTAGGTGACGCGGGTGCGCTGGCCGATCAGCGCCTGGCGCTTTTCGTCATGGTTGAAATAGTCGGCGCCCAGGCTGCGGATGGGGATCAACCCTTCGGCGCCCGATTCCGCCAGGCGGACAAAAAGCCCGAAGCGGGTGACGCCGGTGACGCGGGCATCGAAGCTCTGGCCGATGCGGTCTTCCATGAAGGCGGCAACATAGCGGTCGGTGGAATCGCGTTCCGCCGCCATGGCGCGGCGCTCGGTCATGGTGATGTGTTCGGCCACGCCGGCCAGGGCGGCCATCTCACGGTCCGTCAGTCCGCCTTCGCCCAGATCGAACGCCCGGATCAGGGCGCGGTGCACGATCAGGTCGGCATAGCGGCGGATGGGCGAAGTGAAGTGAGCATACTTGGCCAGGTTCAGGCCGAAGTGGCCGATATTGGCCGGATCATAGATCGCCTGCGCCTGGGAGCGCAGCACCACATCGTTCATGACCGCTTCGTTGGGCGTGCCCTTGGCGCCGGCCAGGATGCGGTTGAACACACCGGGCTGCACCACCTGGCCCTTGGCGAAACTGATGTTGAGGGTGCGCAGGAAATCGGAGAAGGCGAACAGCTTTTCCTTCGAGGGCGTGTCATGCACGCGGTAGATCAACGGGGTCTTCGCTTTCTCCAGCGCCTCGGCGGCCGCGACATTGGCCAGCACCATGAACTCTTCGATCAGCTTCATGGATTCCAGCCGGTCACGATAGGCGATGGAGGCGACCTTGCCGTCTTCGCCCAGGATGACCCGGCGTTCCGGCAGGTCCAGGTTCAGCGGATCGCGCTTGCCGCGGGCGATGGAAAGCGATTGATAGGCTTCCCACACATCGGCAAGCGTCTTCTTGACGATGTTCTCCATGCCGGCATGGGGATTGCCGTCAAAGGCGGCCTGCGCCTGGGCATAGGTCAGCTTTGCGGCCGACCGCATCACGGCGCGCAGGAAGGTATGGCTTTTCTTGTGGCCGTTCTTGTCGAACACCATCCGCGCCACCAGGCAGGGACGGTCCACGCCTTCGCGCAGCGAACACAGGTCGGCGGAAAGTTCTTCGGGCAGCATCGGCACCACCCGGTCGGGGAAATAGGCGCTGTTGCCGCGCTTTAAAGCTTCCTTGTCCAAGGCCGAGCCGGGGGTGACGTAATGGGCGACATCGGCAATGGCGACCAGAATGACATGGCCGCCGGCATTGGCGGGATCTTCGTCGGCGCCGGCCCATACCGCATCGTCATGGTCGCGGGCATCGGGCGGGTCGATGGTGATCAGCGGGACGGCGCGCAGATCGGTGCGTCCCTTGGGCGTGATGGGCTGGGCCGCCTTGGCTTCCTCGATCACCGCCGTGGGAAATTCCGTCGGGATGCCGTGATCGTGAATGGCGATCAGGCTGATGGTCTTGGGCGAGTCCATCGTGCCGATGCGCTCGACAACCTTGACGCGGGAAAAGCCGGCGATGCGGCCGCTGCGCGGTTCGGCGGCGACCAGCTCGTTGTGCTTGGCACCGCCAAGATCGGCCTTGTCCAGCGCATATTCGGTGCGCTCTTTCTTGTTGATCGGCACCAGCCGCCAGCCGGTGGCGGGGGCATCGCGCAGCACGCCGATCACTCGAGTGGAGGTTTCGCGGTCCAGCCGGCGGATGATGCGGGCCTCGTAAGCCTCGCCATGCTTTTCCAGCCGCGCCAAAATCCGGTCGCCGAGATTGGGCGCAGCCCCATCCTTGGGCGGGATCAGATAGATGGTGGGCGGGGCTTCGTTGCTTTCCCACGCCAGGGGTTTTGCCAGGGTTTCGCCGTCGTCATCGGTGCCGGTGACTTCGACGATGCCGACTTCCGGCAATTCGCCATGCTTGGTGAAGCCGCGCTTGGGGCTGCCTTCGATGGCGCCGTCGGCTTGCAGCTCTTTCAGGATGCGCTTGAGGAGGATGCGGTCGGAGCCTTTGAGGCCCAGCTTCCTGGCCAGGTCGCGCTTGTTCGCGCCGGTGGCCAGCAGTTCAAGCACGCGCGCCTTGTCGAGGGCTTGCGTGTTCTTGGGAGACTTATTCTTGTTCAATGTTCCTATTCGCCTGCCAGCTCGGGCGTCTTGGCCTTGGGCTTTGCCGGGGCTTTGGCCGCGGGCTTGGCAGCTTTCTTCTTGGTGGTTTTGGGTTTGGCGGCGGACTTCTTCTCCGCGCCGTCGGTTTTTTCGGCCTTGGCCTTCGTGGCCTTGGGTGCTTTCGCAGCCTTGACCGCCTTGGCAGGCTTCTTCTTCTTGCCGCCCTTGGCCGCGCGCTCGGCGATCAGCGCCAGCGCCTGTTCCATGGTGACGCTGTCGGGCTCCATGCCTTCATGCAGGGTGGCATTGGTTTCGCCGTCGCTGACATAGGGACCGAACTTGCCCTTCAGCACCTTGATCGGCTTGCCGTCCGGCGCCGCGCCCAGGTCCTTGAGCTTCTGTGCGCCGCGGCGGCCCGGACCCTTGGCCTTTTTCTCGGCCAGCAAGGTCACGGCATGGTTTAGGCCGATCTCGAACACGTCCTCGGGCGAGGGCAGCGAGGCATAGATGCCGTCATGGGCGACATAAGGCCCAAAGCGGCCGAAGTTGGCGCTGATCTTCTTGCCGTCCTCGGGATGCAGGCCGACTTCGCGCGGCAGCGCCAGCAGCTTCAGCGCCATTTCCAGGTCCACGTCGGACTTGTCGGTGCCCTGCGGCAACCCGCTGCGCTTGGGCTTGTCGCCTTCGCCGCGCTGGACATACGGCCCATAGCGCCCGGTGCGCAAAGTGATTTTCTCGCCGGTTGCAGGATCTTCGCCGATATCCTGCGGCCCGGCATCGCCTTCGCTGGCGCCGAGCTGCTTGGTGAAGCGGCATTCGGGATAGCTGGTGCAGCCGATGAAGGCGCCGAACTTGCCCAGTTTCAGGTTCAGCCGGCCGCCTTCGCAGGACGGGCATTTGCGCGGGTCCACGCCGTCGGCGCCGGGCGGGAAGATGTGCGGCTCCAGAACTTTTTCCAGCTCGTCGATGACATGGGTGATGCGCAGGTTCTTGGTTTCGCCCACGGTGGCGGAGAATTCGGTCCAGAAATCGCGCAACAGTTGCTTCCAGTCCAGCTTGCCGTCGGAAACCGCGTCAAGCTTCTCTTCTAGGTCGGCGGTGAAGTCATAGGCGACATAGCGCTTGAAGAAGCTGTTCAGGAAGGTGGTGACCAGCCGGCCCTTGTCCTCGGGGATGAAGCGCTGGCGGTCCATCTTCACATAGGCGCGGTCGCGCAGGGTCGAGATGATCGAGGCATAGGTCGAAGGGCGGCCGATGCCCAGCTCTTCCAGCTTCTTGACCAGGCTGGCTTCGGAATAGCGCGGCGGCGGTTCGGTGAAATGCTGCGCCGGGGTGACGGTCTCGACCTTGGTCTTGTCGCCGGCCGCGACCTTGGGCAGCCTGGAGCCGTCTTCGTCGGACTCGTCGTCCTGGCCTTCGAGATAGAGGGTCAGGAAGCCGTCGAACAACGTCACGGTGCCGGTGGCGCGCAGGGTGATCTTGCCGTCGCCCGACAGCACGTCGACGGTGGTGCGTTCCTGTTCGGCGCTTTCCATCTGGCTGGCGACGGCGCGCTTCCAGATCAGCTCATACAGCCTGGCGGAATCGGCATCCAGGTAACGCGCCACTTCTTCGGGCGTGCGCGAGAAGCTGGTGGGCCGCACCGCTTCATGGGCTTCCTGGGCGTTGGCGTTGTTGTTGGTATAGGCGCGGGCGGTGCCGGGCACATAGCGGGCGCCGTATTTGCCGGCGATCATCTCGCGGGCTTCATTGATGGCTTCGCCCACCATGGTGATGCCGTCGGTACGCATATAGGTGATCAGGCCGGTGGTATCGCCGCCGATTTCCACGCCTTCATACAGGCCTTGCGCGATCTGCATGGTGCGCTTGGCATTGAAGCCCAGCTTGCGGCTGGCTTCCTGCTGCAAGGTGGACGTCTTGAAGGGCGGGG
This sequence comes from uncultured Alphaproteobacteria bacterium, assembly GCA_903902075.1. GTDB lineage: Bacteria > Pseudomonadota > Alphaproteobacteria > Micropepsales > Micropepsaceae > Rhizomicrobium. The sequence goes on along the minus strand of CAIUTH010000057.1, from coordinate 2,331 downwards.
AGGGATTGCGCTTGACCGGCTTGGCCTCGACGCTGCCGACGCTGAAGGACTGGGCGTTGATCGCGGCCACGGCGCGGGTTGCGTCCGCTTCGTTGGTCAGCGACATTTTTTCGATCTTCTTGCCGTCCAGCTGGATCAGGCGGGCGGCGAAGTTGCCGCCGGGGGCAACCAGATCGGTATCGATGCTCCAATATTCCTGGGGCTTGAAGGCTTCGACTTCCTGTTCGCGCTCCACGATCAGGCGCAGGGCAACGGACTGGACGCGTCCCGCCGAGCGGGCGCCCGGCAGCTTGCGCCACAGCACCGGCGACAGGGTGAAGCCGACCAGATAGTCGAGCGCGCGGCGCGCGAGATAGGCGTCCACCAGTTCCTGGTTGATCTGGCGCGGATGCTGGATGGCTTCCAGCACGGCGGTCTTGGTGATGGCGTTGAACGCCACCCGCTCGACCGGCATGTCCTTGAGCAGGTTCTTGCCGCGCAGCACTTCCAGGATGTGCCAACTGATGGCCTCGCCCTCGCGGTCCGGGTCGGTGGCCAGGATCAGCTTGTCGGCGCCTTTCACGGCGGCGGCGATGTCCTTGATCTTGGAGGCCGCCCGGGCATCCACGTCCCAGACCATCGAAAAGTCGTCGTCCGGCTTGACCGAGCCGTCCTTGGAGGGGAGGTCGCGAATATGCCCGAAGCTGGCCAGCACTTTATAATTGCTGCCCAGATACTTGTTGATGGCTTTGACCTTGCCGGGGGACTCGACGATCAGGACATTCATCTAGGAAAAAGAACCTGTCAGGGGGTGAAAGAGGGGCTTATCTGGGGTCTGCGCCGCAATTCGCAAGTTTTGGAACCGGTGGGGGCCGGCAAACGGGGCGGGACACTGGTCGAAGGAAAAGCCCGCTGTCAACGCGCGGCGGCGTGATTTGAAACTTCTGGTTGTATTTATGGCGAGTGCGCGCATGAATATAACCCATAGTTGTGCACCCATGGGGCGCGGTCCTATGGTTAAGCGTCGAATCCTTACGAAATGATGATGACCGCCAGCCCGAAGGCGCGGTTTTGGGCAGGAAGGCTGCCCAAAACCACGCACTTCGTCTGTGAAATCAGGCGGTTACCGGGAACCGACCGGAATGACTTCCCGGCCATAGGTCGCATTGGTGACCAGGGCGAAGCTGCCATACATCGCCAGAGACCCGCAGAGCAGGCCGACCCAGCCGCCCGCCGTATGCAGGCCGGGACTCGGCAGAAGCGCGCCAAGGCCCAGCAGGAAGAAGGCGACCCAGAGGGTGGTGAAGATGGCGAACAGCAATTTGCTGAGCCGGAAGGTCGAAACCCACAGCCCCAGGGTGAAGACGCCCCAGAGCAGCAGGCACACGCCGATGGCGCTGCCCGCGCCCGACAGATCCAGGATGTGGTTGCCGCCCAGCAGGATCAGCAGCGCGAACCACCACCAGAAGGCGCCATAGGCGGTGAAGGCGGTGGCGCCGAACACATTGCCGGTCTTGAACTCCATGATGCCGGCGATGATCTGGGCGGTGCCGCCAAAGGCCATCGCCAGCGGGATGACCACCGGCTCGCCGGCCACCGGCAACAGGCCGGCATTGATGCTGCTGAGAAGAACTGTCGTAACTCCGAACCCGACCAGGCCAAGCGGTGCGGGGTTTGCCGTGTCTGCCATGCGTTGCTCCCTCTTTGTTGTTCTTGTGGGGCGAGCCTAGGCGGATTCTAGGCCCAACTCACCCGATTTCCGGGATGGCGGACACAGCGGCCCGCCAATTCCAGCTCCAGCAGCACCGTCAGGATGGCGGCTACCGGCGCGCCGGTCTGGCGGATCAGTTCGTCGATCGCGACCGGGGCAGGGCCCAGCGCTTCCTCAACCCGCGCGCGGATGCGGTCGGCTTCCGCTTCCAGCCCTGCGGCAGGCATCGCGGGCGATGGCGCATCCGGCTCGGCAAAGCCGCCGCCCAGCATGGGCGACAGCACGGACAGAATGTCGTCCGCGTTTTCGGTCAGCACGGCGCCTTCGCGGATCAGGCGGTTGGCACCGCGCGCGCGGGTCCAGCGGCGAGCCCGGCACGGCGAAAACCTCGCGGCCCTGGTCGATGGCGTACTGGGCGGTGATCAGCGAGCCGGATTTCTCGGCGGCTTCCACCACCACCACGCCGCGCGCAAGGCCGGAGATGATGCGGTTGCGGCGGGGGAAGTGGCGCGCCTGGGGTGCTTCGCCCAGCCGCATTTCCGAAACGATCACGCCCTGGTTCCTGATCGCCGCGTAGAGTTTTTCATTTTCCGGCGGATAGATGATGTCCACGCCGCCTGCCACCACGGCGACGGTGCCCA
>CAIUTH010000056.1 GCA_903902075.1 uncultured Alphaproteobacteria bacterium | reverse complement strand
TCTCGTTCGCGGTGACCGGCGCGCTGGGCATCGCCTGGACCATCATGTGGGTCATCAAGTATCGCCGCCCCGAGGAGCATGCGGGCGTGACGCAGCAAGAGCTTGCGGCGCTGCAGGCCCAGCGCGGCGTGCCGACGGCGGAAGCAAAAGTGCCGTGGTCGTCGCTGTTCAGCTATCGCACCATCTGGGGGATGATGATTGGCTTCTTCTGTTTGAACTTCGTGATCTATTTCTTCATCACCTGGTTTCCCACCTATTTGATACAGGCGCGCGGCTTTTCGCTGGCGCAGCTCGGCACGCTGGGGCTGCTGCCGGGGCTGGTGTCCATTCCCTGTGGCTGGCTGGGCGGGTTCACGTCGGATGCGCTGTATCGCCGGGGCTGGAGCCTGACGGCGGCGCGCAAGACGTGCCTGGTGGGCGGCATGCTGACCTCTTCGGTCATTACATTCTCGGTGTTCGCGCCCAACGTCTATGTCGCGCTGGCCTTCTTCGCCATCGCCTATGGCGCGCTGGCCTTCACCGCCGCCAGCATCTGGTCGCTGCCGGGGGACGTGGCGCCCTCGCCCGCCCATGTCGCCTCCATCGGCGGCATCCAGAACTTCGCGGCCAATATCGCGGGCATCATCACCACCAGCTTTACCGGCGTGATGCTGGCCATCACCGGCGGGTCGTTCGTGGTGCCGCTGATGACGGCGGGCGGTATTTGCATCCTGGGCGCGGCGGTTTACATGTTCCTGATCGAAGACATCGCACCGCTGGAAGCAAGAAGCCCGTAGCCATGAAAATCATCAATTACGCCGGATTCCGCGAGGCGGCCAAGAAGCGCCTGCCCCATTTCCTGTTCGAATATATCGATGGTGGCAGCTATGACGAGCATACGCTGCGCCGCAATGTGAGCGACTTCAAGAAGGTGACCCTGCGCCAGAAGGTGCTGCGCGATGTCTCCAACCCCAACACCAGCACGACCCTGTTCGGGCGCGACATGGCGCTGCCCATCGCCCTGGCACCCATCGGCATTGCCGGATTCTATCGCCGCCGGGGTGAGACCCAGGCGGTGCGGGCCGCCGAAAGCGCCGGCATTCCCATCGTGCTGTCCACCATGTCCTGCTGCCCAGTCGAAGAAGTGCGCACGGCCTCGCAGCAATCCTTCTGGATGCAGCTCTACATGATCCGCGACCGCGGCTTCATGACCGATTTCCTGAAGCGGATGGAGACGGCGGGCATCGACACGCTGTTCCTGACCGTGGATTTGGCCATCAACGGCATCCGCTACCGCGACCGCATCGGCGGGCTGGCGGGATCGCAAAGCCTGATCAAGCGGCCCGGAAGGCTGTTCGACATATTGTTCCATCCCGGCTGGGCGTGGGACGTGGGCATCAATGGGCGGCCACTGATCATCGGCAATGTCGCGCCCGCCATGCCGAACGGCGCGGGACTGGTGCAGTTCCAGGCCTGGGTGGCGCGCAACTTTGATCCGTCGGTCACCTACAAGGACATCGCCTGGCTGCGCCAGCAGTGGAAAGGCAAGCTTGTTTTGAAAGGCATCACCGATCCGGGTGATGCGCTGCGCGCTGTTGAAGAAGGCATGGACGGGATCGTGGTGTCCAACCATGGCGGGCGGCAACTGGACGGTTCGCTGTCCAGCATCGCGGCGCTGCCGGCGGTGCGCGATGCGGTGCAGGGGAAAATGCCCATCCTGCTGGATGGCGGCATCCGCTCCGGTCTTGATGTGCTGCGGGCGCTGGCGCTAGGCGCGGACAGCGTGCTGCTGGGCCGGGCCTGGGCCTATGCGCTGGCGGCGCGGGGCGAGGCGGGTGTGCGGTCCATGCTGGAGATCGTGAAGGAAGAACTGGAAGTGGCCATGGCCCTGACCGGGCAGAACGATGTGCGCAAGCTGGACGCCGACCTGGCGCTGACTCAGCCGTGAAGGGCCTGCGGGTCCTGGTGACGGCGGGCGCGGCCGGTATCGGCCAGGCCATAACCACCGCGCTGGTCGATGCGGGGACGCGGGTTCACATCTGCGATGTCGCGCCATCGTCCATGCCGGACGTGTCGTCCAGCCTTGCGGATGTCTCGAGCGAGGCCGATGTGGACCGGCTGTTCGACGATGTGCGCGCCAAGCTCGGCGGGCTGGACGTGCTGGTGAACAATGCCGGTATCGCCGGGCCTACCGGCAAAATCGAAGACCTGTCGCTGGACGACTGGCGCCGCACCCTGGACGTGGACCTGACAGGCCAGTTCCTGTGCGCCCGCCGCGCCGTGCCGATGCTGAAAGAGGCCGGCGGCGGCTGCATCATCAACATGTCCTCGGCGGCGGGTCGTTTCGGCTATGCCTTTCGCACGCCTTATGCCTCGGCCAAGTGGGGCGTAATCGGATTGACCCAAAGCCTGGCCAAGGAGCTGGGCCCATCCAACATCCGCGTCAACGCCATCCTGCCCGGGGTCATCAAGGGCCCGCGCATGGAAAAGGTCATCCGCGACCGCGCGGAAGCGACCGGGGTGCCTTTTGAGACAATGGAAAAACAGTATCTGGACCGCATCTCGCTGCGGCGCATGACCGGGCCGGAAGACGTGGCCGCCATGGTGCTTTTCCTGGTATCGGATGCGGGACGCAATATCTCCGGCCAGTCGCTGGGCGTGGATGGGAATGTCGAGTCCCTATAAGCTGTGAGGCGCTGGCCCGCGCGGCTGGACAGCACACCAGAATCGGTACGGGATCGCGGGAAAAAGGAGCCTGATAATGCTCACCCGCCGCCGCACGCTTGCCAATCTCCTGGGACCCGCCGCCGCCTTCGGGCTGGGCGCCACCCTGCCAGCCCGCGGCCAGGGCGCCGCGCTGGGAAGCCGCGAGAAAATCCGCGTCACCAAGATCGAAACATTCGTGCTGAAGAACAGCTGGGTGTTCGTGAAGATCAGCACCGATGCCGGGATCACCGGCTGGGGTGAGATGCTGAAGGACGACGCCAAGGCCTGCGCCGCCGGCGCGCTGGAAGTGGGCCATTACCTGATCGGCCAGGACCCAACCCGCGTCACCTTCCACTGGCAGGCGATTGCGCGCGGCGCCTTTTATCGCGGCGGCCCGATCAAGACCGCCATTTCGTCGGGCATCGACCAGGCGCTGTGGGACATTACCGGCAAGGTCTATGGCATGCCGGTGCACAGGCTGATGGGCGGGCCGACCCGCGACCGCGTCCGCGTCTATGGCCAGCCCGGCAAGAACGGCGTCAACGCCATGAAGGTGATCCTGTCGGACACGGCCGGCCGCAATCCCTTCAAGTACAATGAAGGCGACAAGTTCGTCTCCGAGGCGACCGAACGCTTCGCCGCCCTGCGCAAGAAAATGGGTCCCGATGTCGATATCGGCGTGGAATTCCATGGCGCGGTGCAGCCTTCCACGTCCATCCGGCTGATGGCGGCGCTGGAGCCGCACAGCCCCTGGTTTTATGAGGAAGTGGTGCAGCCGCTGAACGTGGACCTGATGGCGGAGCTGGCGAAAAAGACCAGCGTGCCGCTAGCGACCGGTGAGCGCATCTTCACCAAATGGGGCTTCCGCGAAATCCTGGAGAAGAAGGCGGCCATGATCCTGCAGCCGGACGTCTGCTATGCCGGCGGCATCACTGAATTGAAGATCATTGCCGGCATGGCCGAGGCCTATTACGCCCCGATCGCGCCGCACAATCCGCAAGGACCCTGCTCGCTGGCGGCGTCGTTGCAGATTGCGGCGTCGATCCCGAACTTCCTGATTCAGGAGCGCGGCGACAATGAATATTCTGATCTGCTGGCCAAGCCGCTGCCGCCGATCGTCAACGGCCACCGTCCACTGCTGACCGAGCCGGGACTGGGCATAACCATCGACGAGAACAAGCTGATGGCCCAGGTCGGGGAACCCAAGCCTTACCTCGCCAAGTTCGATCCCGATGACGGTTCGGTGGTGGACTGGTAGCTACTTCCGCTCCGCCGCCCAGCCGGTGTCCAGGGGCTTCCTGGGATCGGCCGTGATGTGCAGCACCGCGCAGTGGTGATAGGTGAACTGGCCCGGATTGTTCACCGTGTGCTGCTCCATGAACTGTGCCATCTGAAGCGTGCAGTTCTTGCAGTTGATGTTGGGCAGGGTGACATCGGTCTCGAACGGCGTGTCGGTCTTGGCGGCGTGCTGGAACAGCCCGTCGGCCAGCACCGGCGGCGCCACCGGGTTCATGATCGCGCCGGACACCGACACCACCACGCCCTTTTCGTTGGTCATGGTCTCGGCCTTAGGATCGACCGGCAGCTCGGTTGGCGAATTGACCGCCAGCGCGATGCGGTAATGGCCGGGGTGATAGACGGTTTCCTGCACCTTCACATGCAGCGCCGTGCCGCCCATCACGTCCGTCACCGCATAGGTGGGCTTGCCGAAATCGGCATTGGTGCCGCCGCAGGGCGCGGCCTTTTGCGGATCGCCCAGCTGATTCTCTTCGATCCAGGAGGCGGGCGCCAGTAGCCGGAAATGCGCCTGGCTGGCGGCGGGCAGGAGCAGCAGCGCGACCGCCGCAAAACCCAACAATTTCTTCATGACGACAGACCGTGATTTGCGGGTGCACCCTAGCCAGCGCCCGTACAAGCGTCAAAGATGCCACCCTTACGCGCCAGACAGGATTGTGCCTTGGACTTCAACCTTCCCTATCCCGAGCAGGTCGGGCTGACCGACGAAGGCGATAAGGGCTATGTCTTTCGCCGCTGTCCCGGCAACCAGCGGCTTTATACCTATGACCTGGACACGCCGCTGCGTTCGACTTGCAACGCGGCGTGCCAGGCAAGCTGGATGCCGGTGCCCGCCGCGCCCACCGCCAAGCCGCTGGGCCAATGGACCATCATTCGCGGCGAAGGCGGCCAAGGCCAATGGGCCTATCGCGGCAAGCCCGTCTATACGCTGCTGGGCGATCCACCTTACAAGCCCAAGGGTGACGGCCTGGAAAACGGCAAGTGGCACCTGCTGCCGTACGAGAAATAGCTAACGCGTGTTGGCGCTGACCCGCTGGGATTTTTCCGGGGGCGGGCCCGGTACCGGGTCTTCGGGCATGCCGACCAGCGGCATGCCGACCTCGTCCACCTTCCAGCGATAGTGCGGACGGTCCAGCATTTTCAGGAAATACTCCTTGCCGGGAAGTTCCTGGATGATGCGCTCCAGCCGCGGCGCCTGCGCTTCGGTGGTGCCGGGCGGCACGTCCTGGATGATGCGGGTGGAGGTCGATTTGATCAGCGCGGCGGCGGTGGCTTCGAACGAGGCCTTGCGCCATGCCTCCGCTGCCAGTCCCTGGATGCCGACGGGGCGGGCAGGATCGGGATCGACCACAAAGGCCGGCTGGGCGGTGATGCGGTAGACGGTGGAGATGCCCATGAAGCGCCCCGTCACCGGGTCCTGCATGCCGTCGGCATTGCGCCTGAGCGCATAGTAAAGCGCGATGGCGTCTTCATGCTCGCGCACGCCCTGTTCGGCACCGGACTGGGAAAAAGTGTTCTGGCTGTAGAGATCGCGCCAGTCGCGATAGCCCGCCATGAGGCCGCTCAAGGTGCCATCCGGCATCATCGCCAGCCGCAGCTTTCCTTTCCGGAAGAATGCGTCACCGGTCTGGTCATAGATCCAGGAAATGCGCGGAATGTGGATTTCCGCCACCTGCTCGGTGTCGACCACGCCGCCCCGGATTCTGGCTTTCAGGCGCGTGTACTGGGTGGTGCGCGGCAGGCGGTAGGAATAATCCGCCGCCACGGCGTTGCGCGAATCCTTGACGATCTTGTCGGGGGAATAGCCGATCTCGACCACTGCATTGTCGTCATTCATCGGGTCCTTGTTGCCCGAAATGCGGACCACGATGGTGAACAACCCGTCCAGCATCTTGTCGTTGGAGCGCAGAAACAAGGTGGCGTTGCCGCGCCCGCGCCAGGGCGCATCACAGCCCCAGGCGCGATAAAGTGCATTGTCCACGCCCTTCTCGCCGTCCGGGCTGGCGAAGCCGGTTTGCGCATTGCCGTCCAGGTTCAGCCCTTCGCCGATCCGCCCCGTCACTTGCGGCTGGCCGGTGTCTTCGGCGGCAAAGGGATTTACATAGGTCTCGACCCCCTTCTTCCAGCCGCGATAGGAAATTGCCCGGCCCCAGATGCTGAAGCGGGTGGTGGCGGGCCCGGGGACTTTTTCCAGGCCGGGCGGCACGGCGATCTTCTCGATGTCGTCCTGCCGGCGCCATTTCTGGCGCATCAGCGCTTCCTTCACATGCTCAGGATTCGAGAAATGGACGGTGCTGCCATGCGGGCAATCCGAGCCCGGCTCGACTTCACCGGCGCGGGTGAAGCCCGGGCGTCCGCCATAATGAAAGGCGAATTCATAGGTGCCCACGACATAGCCGCGCGTCCAGGGCGCGGCATCGGCAGCGTCGGCGCCGATCAGCAGCGCAGCAGCAGCGGCAAAAATAGCGGCACGCCAAATCATGGATCACCCTCGGCGCTTATTCAGCCAGAGCCGGGCGACACTGGCAACTGATCCAGGGCTATTGGCGCAACGCCTGGACGTCTGCTTCCGTGGCCTTGCCCTTGTAATGATTGCCGAAATGGCTACGGACAAAGTTCACCACATCGGCCACCTGCGCATTGGTGAAATGACCGCGGAACGGGGGCATGCCGCGATGGCCGTTCATCACCATGGACAGCACATAGCCGGACTCGGCCAGCTTCGGATTGGCGGCCAGCGCGGGATAGGTGCCGGCGCCGGAGGCGCCCTTGGCGTCCGCCATGTGGCAGCCCTGGCAAACGCCGCGATAGACCGCCTCGCCGCCCTGCATGGCGAACGGCGCGCCGCGCATGTCGGGCGTGTCGGCGGCGGAGGCGGGAAGCGCCATCAGCAAGGTTGCAAGAATGATTTTCCGCATCATGGCTGCACCACCCGCGCATGCAGCCGCGTGATCGCATCCAGCGCCGAGGTCACCGAGCCTTCCTGCCAGCCCGGCAGGCGCGAGGCATGCTCGCTGGCCAAAAGGATGCGGCCATCCAGAGCACAGAGATTGTTGTAATGCTGGTCGCGCGCTTCCTCGGTCCAGGCGCCCTGGCAGCCCATCGCCCAGGGCACCCGGTGCCAGGCCACCGCCACGCCATTTTCATATTCTGCCGGATATTGCGGATGGATCTGGGCGCCGTCGCGCAGCGCATCCTGGATGCGCTCCTGCGGGGACTTGGCGGCCGCAAGATAAGCCGGCCGCCCGAAGGTGTAGGCGCCCAGGAGCACGCCCTTGCCGGCCGAATAATAGTCCCACATCGGATAGCTGATGGTGGTGCTGGGCAAGCTGGTATAGGTGATGCCGCCGTAAATCTGCTCGTCCTCTTCCCAGAAGCGGCGCTTGAACTGCAGCCCCACCTTCACCGCCGCCAGATAGGGCAGCTGGTCGATCGCCGCCTTCATTGGCGCGCCCACATTCATCGGGATCTGCGCCAGGATGGGCGTGGGAATGGTGCACAGACACCACTGGGCGCGCGCGGTGCGGGGCGCGCCGTCATTGCGGCTGTCGACATAGGTGGCGGTGACGCCCTCCCCGTCCTGGCGGATGTCCGTCACTTTGCAATTGTATTCGATCAGCGGCCCCAGGTTGGCGCCCATCGCCTTGCCGATCGTCCCCATGCCGCCCCTGGGCTGGAAGATGGTGCTTTGCAGTTCGTAATTGTGACCCGATCCGATGGCCGACCACAGGCCGGAGCGGAGCAGATCGCTGAGCGCCGACGGCTCTGATGGCACCGGCACCGACTTGATGCCGCCGCCGGGATCAACATCGAAGCCCCGCCGCATCGAGCTGGCGACGCCCTTCTTGTATTCGTAATTGCCATCCAGCGCGCCCCAGGCCTGCAGCGCCTGCATCAGGATCTCGCGGTCTTCCTTGCTGACCGCCTGGTCCAGCGCATTCTGCCTGGTGCTCTTGGCCAGCAGTTCGGCGACATGGCCGTGGAAATCGGCCTGTATTTTCCGGTAGCGCTGCGGCTTGCCGCCATAGCCATTGGGCGAATGGACATAGGCGTTGTAGTTGACCTGGATAAACGGCTCCATCGCCACACCCATGCGGCGTGCGTAATGCAAAATGCCGCGATGGTGGAAGGGCAGCCGCCAGGGACCGGGATTGAGATACTGGCCGGGATCGAACTGGACATGCTGGGTGGCGCCGCCCAGTTCGGTATAGGTGTCGCCGCCATAGAGCGACCAGTTTCGCCCGCCCGGTCGGCCGTTATATTCCAGCACCTGCACCTTGTAGCCGGCGTCACGCAGCTCCATCGCCGCGACCATGCCCGCGATGCCGGCGCCCAGGATCAGCACGCTGCTGCCCGCAGGCGGGCGCGACAGCTTGATCGGTCCTTCGAAGCTGGAACCTTCGGCATACCCCAGCTCGGTCATGGCGTGGTACATCGCGGCGCTGCCGGCCACGACGCCGATCATCTGGAACAGCGAGCGGCGGCTTGGCGCGGTCACGGCTTGGCCCGTGCCGCGGCCACCAGCGCGGGGAAGTCGATCTGCGCCGAGGGTTGGGGGACGATGTGCCCCCCAATGATGAAGGTGGGCGTCTGAAAGATGCGCAGGGCGCGCGCCAGATTTAAGTTGGCGATGATCTGGGCGTAGATCACGGGCGCCTCCATGTCCTTCTTCAGGCGCGTGACATCCAATCCAACACTTGTGGCAATCTCGAACACGCGCGGCGTGGGCAAGGGATGCTCGGGCGCCATCAGCAGGGCCTGGTGGTACTCGGCATAC
>CAIUTH010000055.1 GCA_903902075.1 uncultured Alphaproteobacteria bacterium | reverse complement strand
CGAGTCCGATGACGAGGAAGAAGAAGCCGAAGTCGTAGTCGAGGCGCCGCTGAAGATCGCGGCGACCGGCGAGGACGAGGACGAAGACGCCGAGGAAGAAGAAGCCGAAGCGGAATCGGGCATGTCCGTTGTCGATGCCGACGAGGAAGTCGCCATCGAGGACATCGAAGTCGAGGACGACGAGGACGAAGAAGAGAACGATCTTCTGGGCGAAGTCGAAGACGAGGAAGACGATGTCAGCGGCATCATCGATCCGGGCATTGCCAAAGACGAAGCCTAAGCTTTAAAAGCCGGAGCCGGACAACCAGACCGGTTCGCATTGGTACGGGGCCATAGCTCAGCTGGGAGAGCGCCTGCATGGCATGCAGGAGGTCAGCGGTTCGATCCCGCTTGGCTCCACCAATTCCCGCCCAGCCGGCGGATCTCACATTTCACCAGCATAAGCCCGCGGGAATTGGTGGAGCCAAGCGCCCGCAGTGGCGTCAGGCGATGCCTAGCGGCAGCGTAGCATCGCCGCCCGGACGCCACGAAGGGGCGAAGGCTGGCAAGTAGCACACCGCAAAGCCTCCCAATCGGACGGAAGTGTTGCAGCTTTTGCGGGGGCAACTTGATAACATTGGTCGCAACAAACGCTCTACGGCAGGGGACACTCAGTGGCCAGACCAGAACCCAGAGAAGCTATTCAAGCCAGCTTCAAGGGCCGCCAATTCGAGGGGTCGTTCACAACCTCGAGCGGCATGGTGCATGTCATCAGCCTGCTGGGGCGTAAGTCCGCGCAGCTGACTGAGGCCCACCCCGCAATATTGGCAAAGGGCCTCCTGCTGGAAATTGTTGGTGAGGCCGATGCGGCGGGTCAGCTTCGCTAGGCTGCCTGTACGACGGCCAAAACTTTGTGATTCGTCACAAAAGCTTGCCCGTCCCGCGCGATCATGGCCCCGCACTCCCGCGAGGAATCGCCATGAAATCCATGAGCCTGCAGATGCTGATCGTGTTGTCCGTCATGGCCTGCATGGCCGCCGGCACGCTTTCCAGCCACTCGGAATCCACCAGGACCCATATCGCCCTGATGGCCCGGCGCTAGGCGCCTCAAGCCGTCAAGTCAGGCAGCTCGTCCAGGGGCCTGCGACCGGAGCCAGGGAACAGCGTGACATTGCTCGGCCGCGTGCCGTCCCGGTTTGCGACCTGGGCAATGAGATTGAGCGTCTGCCTAACGTGGAAGACAAAGAGGGCAGCGGACCGTTCGCCATGATGACAGCGAATGAGCGGCCCGCTATTCTGTCGCCATGCGATTTTCCGGCAAACATGTGGTGGTAACGGGCGCGGCTTCCGGGCTGGGGCTGGCCATCGCCAAGGCCGCAGAGGCCGAAGGCGCGCGCATCATCGCCATCGACCGCGTGGCGGCACCTTTTGCCGACAGCCGCATCTGCGACATCGCCGACGAGGAACAGGTCAAGACCGCCCTGTCGGGCCTGCCGCGGATCGACGCGGTGGCCAACAGCGCCGGCATCGCCCGCCGCGCCAGGGTGGACGAGGCCGACATGGCCGATTTCGACGCCGTGATGGCGGTGAATGTGCGGGGCACATTCCTGATTTCGAAATATGCCCTGCCCCACATGCGCGCGCATGGCGGCGCCATCGTCCACCTGTCGTCCGGCGTGGCCACCACGGGCACCCGCAACCGCGCCGCCTATACCGCCAGCAAGGGCGCGGTGCTGTCGCTGACACTGAACATGGCGCTGGATTACGCCGCCGACAAAGTGCGGGTGAATTGCATCTGCCCCGGCTTCGTCAATACCCCGCTGCTGGCCAGCCTGCCGCCCGAGAAGAAGGCCCGGCTGGCCGCGCTGCATCCCCTGGGCCGCATGGGCGAGCCGGAAGAAGTCGCGCATATGGCGCTGTTCCTGATGTCCGACCAGGCGCAATGGATCACCGGCCAGGCCATCGCGGTCGATGGCGGTTATAATATCGGTCATGCCGAGGACGTCTAAGTCCATCGGAATTCGACACAATTAGGACAAGACCTTTTTATAGACGGGTCGTTACACTCATCGCTTCACTGGCCTTATTCCGGATTCGCCCGTCTTGACCGCCCTGATCGACGCCCGCACGCTTGCCCCCGATACGCTGCTGGAAACCGATCTTGCCATCATCGGCGGCGGGCCGGCCGGCATCAGCCTGGCGCTGTCGCTGGCGGGCAGCAAAATCCGCGTGCTGCTGCTGGAATCGGGCGGCATGAATTTCGATCCCACCATTCAGAAAATGTATTCCGGCACCGAGACCGGGACGCGCTATGCGCCGCTGGATGCCGGGCGATTGCGCCAGCTTGGCGGCGGCACCAATCACTGGGGCGGCTGGTGCCGTCCGATGGACGCCATCGAGTTCGAAGCGCGCGACTGGGTGCCCCATTCGGGCTGGCCATTTTCGCGCAAGACCTTGGAGCCCTATTACCCCCGCGCACAGGCGCTGGTGGAAGCCGGCCCCTGGATCTATGACCAGAACGGCGATGCCGACAATGCCGCCGAAGGCACGGTGCTGCCGTTGAACGGCGGCGGGCTTTACACCAGCTGGTTCCAGTTCTCCAAGATGCGCGGCGATATCCTGCCTACGCAGTTCGGCAACCGCTACCGGGACGATCTGAAGCGTGCGCCCAACATCAAGCCGCTGCTGCACGCCAATGTCACCGCAATACGGCTTGGGGCGAACGGCAAACAGGTGGAACGGCTGGATGTCGCAACACTCAATTCCCATGGAGGAACCGGCAAGCATTTCACGGTGAAGCCGCGCATGGTGGTGCTGGCCTGCGGCGGCATCGAGAATGCTCGCCTGCTGTTGGCCTCAAATGACGTGATAAAGACCGGCATCGGCAATCAGAACGACCTAGTGGGCCGCTTCTTTGCGGACAATCCCATTCCGCGCGATGTCGCCACGGTGGTGAGTTTCTCGGGACCCCTGGCGCCTTTTTACGGCGCCAACCAGAACCTGGCCGATGGCACCATCATGCGCGCCACCTTCGCGCCCACCGCCAAGTTCTGCCGCGCCGCCAGGGTCGGCAGTTCGCTGAGCACCATCGAGTCGCCGGTGGAGCTGGACGAAACCGGCAAGGCCGCCGTGATCACCACCGCCATCGCGCTGGGCGTGGATGCATCGAACGCCAAGGCCTATTCGCTGGGCTGCGGCATGGAGCTGATGCCAGATCCCGATCGCCGCCTGACCTTGAGCGGCGAAAAGGACGCGTTGGGCCTACCGCGCCTGAAGCTGGACATGCGCATCGCCGACGACGACTTTGCCCGCTTCAACCGCACCATGACCGAACTGGGCCGGCAATTGCTGGTCAGCAAGGCGGGCATGTTGCGCATCAGCTGCCACACACGGAACGACTGGATGACGCGGATGGACTGGGGCCATCATCACCTGGGCACCACCCGCATGAGCGCCGATCCCAAACAGGGCGTGGTGGATGCCGATCTGCTGGTGCATGGCATGGGCAATCTCTACATCGCCGGCAGCGGCACCTTCCCCAGCTACAGCGCCTCCAATCCCACCCTGAATCTGGTGGCGCTGACCTTGCGGCTGGGCGATCACCTAAAGAAGGTGATGGCATGAAGCGCAGGTCGGTCATCGCCGGCGTGGCGGCGGTCGGGGCAGCAGCGGCCGCGGGCCTGTACCGTTTCACGGACCTCTTCGTGAAGCATTATCCGCCGACGCCTTATGACGATCTTCTGGTGCAGTTGGTGGACCGCCAGCAGGCATCGCGGCTGGGCGCCAGGCTTGCGGACGCACCGGATGCGAGCACCCTGGCGGCGCAGCTGCGCACCGGCCTGAAGCCGGGCAGCCTTGGCGCGGCGGCCGAGGCCGATGCTGCGGCGGGCCGGGTCACGGAAGTGGATGGCTGGGTGTTGCCCAAAACCGTCGCCTTGCTGTCGGCGCTGGCGTCTAAAGTTTAAGCGCCGGAATCAATCCGCGCAGCGAATTGCCGAACCAGACTTCGCCTGCGAGGTCATCCGGCGTCAGCACGGCCTCGCGCGCCAGCCCTTGTGCGATCAGCTCGGCCCGTAACCTGCCGTCCAGCACACCGGTGTCCAGCGGCGGCGTCAGCAACACGCCATCACGCATGATAAAGATGTTGCTGCGCGCGCCTTCGGTGAGTTCGCCGCGCTGGTTGCAGAAGATCACCTCGTCGGTGCCCAGGCGTTTGACTTCATTTTCGTACAAGTCGCGCCAGCTGGTCTTGTGACGCAGCAGCATGTCATTGCTGTCAGTACGCCGCGGAGAGACCGCATAGGTCCAATGCGCGGGATTGGGCAACAAGTCATGCGATGTCGCGCGATGAAGTCCGGTTTCGTTCAATGTCAACCGGACGCGCGATGTCCCTGCCCGCCCTGCCACGGCCTGATCCAGCGCTGCTGTGGCCGCAGCGGGATCGAAAACCAGACCAAAGACCCGCGCCGAGTTTTCCATCCGCGCCAAGTGGCTTTCCCGGCGGACGAACCCATTTTCCCAGCGCAATGTCTCGATCAGCTCCAGCGGCTTGCGCGGCGCCTCGAAGAAACGAGCCTTGAGCAGGCATTCGGCATATTCGCCGCCGGTATCCGAATCCTGCACCACCCCGCCGCCGATGCCGAGTTCGCCCCGCCCGCCTGCAATCGTCAACGTGCGGATGGCGACATTGAAGCGGGCCGAAAATTGATTGTTGGGGGCCGGCGCAAAATGCCCGATGGCGCCGCAATAGGCGCCGCGCGATGACGATTCCAGTTCGCGCAAAATCTCCATGGCGCGGATCTTGGGTGCGCCGGTGACCGAGCCGCAGGGAAACAGCGCCAGCAGGATATCGGCAATGCCCGCGTCTTCGCGCTTCTGCGCCGTCACGGTGGACACCATGGTGTGCAGGGTGGGGTAGCTCTCGACCTTGAACAGGTCCGAGACTTCGACACTGCCTTTTTCAGCGATCCGGCTCAGATCGTTGCGGATCAAGTCCACGATCATCAAATTCTCGGCCCGGTTCTTGGGCGAGGCCATCAGCGCGTCGCGTTCGGCCGCGTCATCGCCGCCGCGCGCCGCGGTGCCTTTCATCGGACGCGCGGTGAGCTTGCCGTCCCCGTCCAGATCGAAGAACAGCTCCGGCGACAAACTCAAGATCTGCCGCTCGCCATCGTCGATATAGCCGCAATGCGAAGCGCCGCTTTCGGCGCGCAGCTGCTCGTACAGCGCCATAGGTTCGCCGGCAAAGGCGAAGCGGGCGCGGAAGCTCAGATTGGCCTGATAGATGTCGCCGGACGCGATGTAATCCTTCACGCGCGCGAAGCGGGCGGCATAGGCGGCTTCATCCCATTCGGAGCGCAGCGGCCCCGCATAGGCCCGCCCCTGCGCCAGCGGGGCGTCCGGCGCCGGGGCGTCGAACACGCCCAGCCGCAGCAGCGCACCGGATGCTGGCCCGCCCAGCCGGGGTTCCAGGGCATAACCCAGTTCATAGCTCAGCCACCCGGCCACATGCCGGCCCTGGGCCAGAGCGGCCGCCACCGCCGTCAGGGCAGCCGGCACTTCCTCCGCCCGGGCGGCCGTAATCACGCCCAAGGGGGCGCGAAAAACCCGTCGGGGACCGTCGTCCAGGATGACCAGCATGGGGCGGTTGTGCCCGCCCCGGGGTCCCGGTTCAACCGCGCAACCCAAGATTGTCCCGGCATGCAACCACATCTTGAACCCCTGTTTTGGCACCCCATCTTTGTTTTACCGGCTGCCCATGATGGGGCCCGGACAGCCGCTCAAAGGAGGGCTGGACATGAACAGGCACACGACTTTCGGCAGCCCCTATCTGCTGGGCTTCGACCATCTGGAAAGGCTGCTGGAACGCACCGCCCGCACAAGTGGCGATTCCTATCCGCCCTACAATATCGAGGCTTTCGACGACGGTTCGCTGCGCATCGCCTTGGCGGTAGCCGGCTTCTCGAAAGAGGAGCTCAGCGTCACAGAAGAGGATCGCCAGCTGGTGGTCCGCGGCAAGCAGGTGGAGGCCGACGGCAAAACGTTCCTTCACCGGGGCATCGCAGCGCGACAATTTTTGCGAAGCTTTGTCCTGGCCGACGGCATCGAAGTCACTGCTGCCGCGTTGGAAAATGGATTGCTGAAGATCCATTTGGCCCGAAAGCAGGTCCAACCAAGCGTGAGGGTCGTAGATATCAAGATTGGAGACATGCCATGACCGACAGATTTGTTGAAAGCGACGAGATCGAAGACCGGAGTTTCCTGGCCGGCCGCATCACGTACATCAAGCCCACGGGCAGCGACGAGGCCCATCGCCTTGGCCTGATCCCGGCCAACATCGATCTGCCCGCCGGCATGAAGCTCTATGTCCTGCATGCCGAGGATGGCAGCGTGCTGGGCTTCACCGACGGCTATGCCAGCGCCTATGGCGCGGCGGTGCAGAACGAACTCACGCCGGTTAGCGTCCACTAAGACCCTCACCTGAAAAACAGAACGCCGCGGGATTTTGGTCCCGCCGCTTTTTTGTTTAGAATGGTGGCATGAAAAAGACCCTCATCGCCCTCGCCTTCCTCGCCGCGCCCGCTTATGCGCAGGAGGCCCAACAAGCCGCTCCGCCGCCCGCCGTGCCCGAACCGCAGGCCTTGACCCAAGCGCCGGTCAATCCGCCCATGACCGGGCCGCGATTGCTGATCTCCACCTCAATGGGCGACATCACCTTGCAACTGGATTCGGTGCGCGCGCCCAAGAGCGTCGCCAACATCCTGCGCTATGTGAAGGAAAAGCATTACGACGGCACGGTGTTCTACCGGGTGGCCAAGGGCTTTGTGATCCAGATGGGCAGCTGGGAGGCCAACGGCAAAGGCCGCGGCATCCATCCGGGGCCCGTGCCGCTGGAATCCAACAACGGGTTGTCCAACCTGCGCGGCACCGTGGCGCTGGGCCGCGAGGAAGCGCCCGACACCGCCAAGGCGGAGTTTTATATCAACCTGGCCGACAACACGCCGCTGGACCACAAGGCGGACGATCTGGGCGCCAATACCGGCTATGCAGTGTTCGGCCAGGTGACCTCGGGCATGGATGTGGTGGATGCGATCGGCCAGGTGCCGACCGGCGACAATGGCCCGATGCCGGGACAGGCGCCAATTACGCCCATCATCGTCAAGAAAGTCAGTTTGCTGAAATAGCGGCTCAGGCCGCGGAGGATGCGGCGCCGTTCTTCTCGCCGGTCAGAATGGCATAAAGCACTTCGGCCGACTTGGCGGCGCGCAGCTTCTCGCACACCGCCTTGTCGCGCAGCAGGCGCGAGACGCGCGCCAGCGCCTTCAAGTGATCGGCGCCGGCATTTTCCGGTGCCAACAACATGAACACCAGGTCGACGGGCTGGCTGTCCACCGCTTCGTAATCGATGCCGTTTTCCAGGCGCGCGAAGATGCCGGTGATGGTCTTGGCTTCGGCCATGCGGCCGTGCGGAATAGCGATGCCGGTGCCCACGCCGGTGCTGCCCAGACGCTCGCGTTCCACCAGGGTTTCGAAGATGCGCCGCTCGGACAGATGCGTCAGGCCATGCGCCTTGGCGGCCAGTTCCTGCAGCAGCTGCTTCTTGGACTGCGCTTTCACGCCGGCAATGACGGCTTCGGGCGCGAGCAGATCGGCGATATTCATCAAGAATCCCGGTGAGATTTGTCCGCGTACCGCATACACAAACGGCCGCCTGCCTGCCCCGTTCCGAAGGGCCCCGCTCAAAAGCGGCGGGTTCATAGGCCGCCCCCCCGGCAATGTCAATCTTGACTAAAATCCAGCCCGTTAGCGGCTGGCATAGGCCGGAGACACACCGGCCTTCAGCCTGCGGCGTTCCACCGAAGAGGGGATTCGCAAGGCCTCACGATACTTGGCGACGGTGCGGCGGGCGATGTTCACGCCGTCCGCCGTGAGCAGCGCAACGATGCGGTCGTCGGACAGGATCTCGCGCGGCTCTTCATTCTCGATCATCTCGCGGATGCGGTCGCGCACGGCTTCGGCCGAATGGGATTCGGCGCCGTTCACCGCCTGGATGGAGGCGGTGAAGAAGTATTTCAGTTCGAACAGCCCGCGCGGGGTGGCGATATACTTGTTGGAGGTGACGCGGCTGACCGTGGATTCATGCATCGAGATCGCGTCGGCGATGATGCGCAGGTTCAGCGGGCGCAGATGGCGCACGCCGTGGGTAAGGAAGGCGTCCTGGTGGCGCACGATCTCGCTGGCCACCTTCAGGATGGTGCGGGCGCGCTGGTCCAGGCTCTTCACCAGCCAATTGGCGTTGTTCAGGCAATCGGCCAAGTAGTTCTTGCTGTCCTTGTCGCGGGCATTCTTGGATACGGTGCCGTAATAGCGGTTGTTGACCAGAAGACGCGGCAGGGTGTCGGTGTTCAGTTCGATCAGCCAGCCACCATCGGGGCCGACCTTTACAAACACGTCCGGCACCACTGGGGTCACAACTTCGCTGCCAAAGGCCAGGCCCGGCTTGGGGTTCAGCTGGCGGATTTCGGAAATCATGTCGGCAACGTCTTCGGCGTCCACACCGCACAGCGCCGTCAGCTGACTCATGTCGCGGCGGGCCACCAGGTCCAGCCGGGTCATCAGGGCTTCCATGGCCGGATCGAAACGGTCCTTAGCTTTCAGCTGCAGCGACAGGCATTCGGCCAGGTCGCGGGCGCCCACGCCGACCGGATCAAACCCCTGCAGCACGCCCAGCACGGCCTGCACATCTTCGATTTCGCAGCCGAGGCGCGTGGCGACATCCATCAGGTCGGCGCGCAGGTAGCCGGTCTCGTCCACGGAGTCGATCAGCGCCATCAGGATCATGCGATCCTCCGGCAGCAGGGCGGCGATGGAGAGCTGGGCTTCCAGGTGATCCTTGAGCGAGGCTTCGGCGGCGACGGAGGATTCCAGCCCGTCTTCGCCTTCATAGGCGTTGCCGGACTTCACCGTGGTCCAGTCGGTCAGGGAGCCGGACTGCGGCCCTTCGGCGGACTTGGTTACCTGGTCGGCGTCATACATGTTGTCATGGGCGGCCTCGTCCATGTCGGAGGCCTTGGAGAAGTCCTCGCGGCTCAGCGCTTCGTCGGCGCGTTCGCCGATCGGCTCTGCCACCGGGCCTTCCGCATCGCCGGTCACGGCGGCGGCGGCGTCATCGCGTTCCAGCAGCGGGTTCTTTTCCAGCTCGGCTTCGCAATATTCGGCCAGTTCGACGTTGGACAGTTGCAGCAGCTTGATTGCCTGCTGCAATTGGGGGGTCATGACCAGCGACTGGCCCTGACGCATTTCCAATCTTTGACCAACCCCAGCCATGATGCCCTACAGCGAGAATTTTTCTCCGAGATAGACACGCCGCACATCGCGGTCGCTGACGATCTCGGCTGGGGTGCCTTCCTTCAGCACCTGGCCATCATGAAGAATATAGGCGCGGTCGATCACATCCAGGGCGTCGCGGACATTGTGATCTGTGATCAGCACGCCGATGCCGCGGTCTTTCAGATGCTTGACCAGGTCGCGGATTTCGCCCACTGCGATGGGATCGATGCCGGCGAAAGGTTCGTCCAGCAGGATGTAGGAGGGATGCGTCGCCAGGCAGCGCGCAATCTCGACGCGACGGCGTTCGCCGCCCGACAGCGCCACCGACGGGGTGTTGCGGATATGGGTGATGCCGAATTCGGCCAGCAGGGCTTCCACCATGGCTTCCAGGCGGGCGCCATCGGGTTCCAGCAGTTCGGCGGTGGCGCGGATATTCTGTTCGGCAGTGAGGCCCCGGAAAATCGAGGCCTCCTGCGGCAGGTAACCGATGCCCAGCCGCGCGCGGCGATACATCGGCAGTCGCGTCACGTCGTGACCGTCCACTTCGATCGAGCCGGTGTCGGTCGGGATCAAGCCGGTGATCATGTAGAAGCAGGTTGTCTTGCCGGCGCCATTGGGACCCAAAAGGCCCACCGCCTCGCCACGTTTTAACGAAAGACTAACCGAACGCACCACGGGCCGCTTGTTGAAGCTTTTGCCGATGCGCGACACCACAAGCCCCTTGCCGCCTTCGACAAGGCGCAGGGAATCGGTGGCGTTTTCGCCATCATTCTGCTGGTTTTTCGGGCTTTTCTCGGTCATTGGCAAGAACCATGCCTGTTTGTGTTTAAGGAACCATGAAAGCTAATTTGAATTCGGCATGAACACGCCCTGCACCCGGCCGCCGGCCTTGCCCTGCGCCTGGCCGCAGCTGCCCAACACCGCCTGGCCGGTGTTGAGATTGACGGTGAGCTGGCAGGCGCGCATCACGTCCTTGCCCTTCTTCAACGTGACATTGCCGGTCATCAGCACGGTGCGCGGCACCACCGAATAAACGCCATTGTCGCCCGTCACGATGCCGGACTTGGGCGAATCCACCACCACATTGCCGCTCGCCAACACCTTGTCGAGCTTGCTGTTGGTGGTGGACATGCGCACGGAATTGGAGCGCATTTTGGTATCGCCCTGGACCACCAGCACATTGCCGGTCCAGGTGCCTGTCTTGCCGTTGAGATCGGCCTGAAACGTGTCCGACGAGATGTTGATCGGCGCCTTGCTGTCGCCCGGCACCAGGCTGGCCTTGGTTTCGGCGGACGCCGCACCGAGGGACATGGCGCCCAGCGCGCAAGCGGTGAGGAGAGGCAAGGCGTTCTTCATTTCTTTTTTCCAAATAACGACATCTGAACATGCCCCGTGAGGGTGAGAATGTTGGTGGCGCGGTCGGCGTGAAATTCGTCGGCGCGCAGGGTGCCGTCCGGCCCCTGCCCGGTCACCGGCTCATGGCCATGAATTACGTTCTGCTTGAGATTGGCCGAGGCGCTGGCCGAATGCAGCTCATAGCCGGTGGCGGTGAAGACATCGATGCCACCACGCAGCTCAAGCTGGCCGGTGTTCATGTCCACCGTGCCGGACTTGGCCCGGGCGTTGAGCCAGTTCTTGCTGTCCAGCGCCAGATCCGCTTCCAGATTCTTCAGGGTGGCCTTTTTGGCATTGTTGGCATCCTGCACCGCCATGTCGGCGGTGATGACATAGGGATTGCCCTTGGCATCGGCGCCGCTGAGGCGCGGCTTCATCATGGCCAGATCGTTGTCGACCTTGCCCAGTGTTTCGTAGGTCATCTGCAGCTGACGCGGCAGACGCTGGACGAAGAAGAAGGCCAGCACCGCGGCGATGATCAGGAAGGCGCCCAGCGACAGCACCCGCTTCATCAGGTACACGAAGCGCGAGTAGCGCAGCGCCTCCAGGGCAGTGGTGCGAACCCGCGCCGACCAGTCATATCCAGGCACGGAAGGATCGCGTTGCACCATGCTCATGCGATTCCCGCGGCAACGCAGTCATGGATATGGATCACCCCCAGCGGCTTGGGCGAACCGGCCTCCAGCACGAACAGCTGGGTGATCTTCTTTTCCGTCATCAGCGCCAGTGCTTCGGCGGCGAGCTGGTCGGGGCGCGCAACCTTGGGGCTTGATGTCATCACCTCGGACGCCTTGCGCTGGTCGATGTTTTTCCCGGCATGACGGCGAATATCACCGTCGGTCACGATGCCCAGCAGCGTGCCTGCGCCGTCCACGATGCCGACACAGCCCAGCCGGCCCGACGCCATGGTCAGCAGCAAAGCCGGCACCGGCGTATCGGGCCCGGCCAGCGGCAATTCTTCGCCCGAATGCATCAGGTCGCAAACGCGGATCAGGGCGCGGCCCAGGCTGCCGCCCGGATGCAGGTCGCGGTACTGGTCTGGCGAGAAGCCCTTGCGCTCCATCAGCGCCACCGCCAACGCATCGCCCAGGCTCAGCATCATGGTGGTGGAGGTCGTGGGCGCCAGTCCCATCGGGCAGGCTTCGGGCGCGCGCGGCAGCACCAGCGGCACATCGGCCGCCCTGATCAGGGTCGAATCCGGGTTGGCGCCGATCGCGACGATGGGAATGCGATGGCGCTTGGCATAGGTGAGAAGATCGGACATCTCCATCGTCTCCCCGCCCCAGGACAGAAGCAGCAGCAGGTCCTGGCGCGCGATCGCGCCCATGTCGCCATGACTGGCCTCAGCGGGATGCACGAAATAGGCGGGCGTACCCGTGGAAGAAAGCGTGGCGGCGATCTTGCGCGCCACATGGCCAGACTTGCCCATGCCGCTGACGATGATGCGGCCCTTGGCAGCCAGCATCAGGTCCACGGCGCGGGTAAAATCACCGTCCAGCTGTTCGGCCAGGACCGTCAGCGCCTGGCTGGCGGTGGTCAGGACCCGGCGCGCGGCGGTCAGGTCCGCGTCCGCGCCGGACACCGCATGCAGAGGGGCATTGGAAATTGTCATGTAAGCCTTTGATACTTTTACAGTATTTCCGAAAACTGCGGAATTACCGCGCAGGTGACGGCGGCGTTAAGCGAATTTCGTGCCAATTTTCGCCCGAAACCGCACATACCGCAAGTCGGGAGGCAAGATGGCGGGCTCGCGGCTCAGGCGCGGGCATCGCAGACGCTGGATGTGCGCCGCAAACTCAATGCGCGAAGATGTCGACTTCTTCCCAACCGGCGAGGTCCAGTCCCGCGCGAGCCGGCAGGAAATCAAAGCAGGCCTGGGCCAGTCCGGTGCGGCCCTCGCGGGCCAGCATGGCGTCCAGCACGGTCTTGAGCTGGTGCAGGTAGGCGACGTCGTTTGCGGCGTAAGCGAGTTGCTTTTCGGTCAGGGTGGCGGCGCCCCAGTCGGACGACTGTTGCTCCTTGGACAATTCCACGCCCAACAGCTCGCGCACCAGATCCTTCAGCCCATGCTTGTCGGTGTAGGTGCGAACCAGCTTTGAGGCGATCTTGGTGCAATAAATGGGCTTGCAGTCCACCTTCAGATATTGCCGGAACATCGCGATATCGAAACGTGCGAAGTGGAACAGCTTGGTGACCGCAGGGTCCGCCAGCATCTTCTTGAGATTGGGTGCGCCATACTGGCCGGCCGCGAACTGCACCGCATGGCAGACGCCGTCGCCCGACGACAATTGCGCCAGACACAGCCGGTCGCGCTGGGGGTTCAGGCCCAGGGTCTCGGTGTCGATGGCAACGACGGGGCCCAGGTCCAGCCCGTCCGGAAGGTCGCCCTGGTACAGCTTGATCTTCATGGCGCTCCAATAGCGCAGCGGGCCGTTAATTAATAGAGTAACCCGATGCAGGCATGGGCCCAGAGACTGCGGAAGGACGGGAGACCGGGTGTCCTGTTTTCGCTATTGCTGCACGGTTTGATGGTGCTGATGGCCCTGTGGTATGTCAGCCATCGCCCGGCTTTGATTCCCGACCAGCTGCGCGCCCTCCCCGTCGAACTGGTGATCGGCGGCTCCATGAGCCAGGGCGTCAGCACCGCCCCGGCCGCAAGGCTGCAAGTGGCACGGTCCCATCCCGAAAGCGCGCCGGTGCCCGAAGGGGTCAGCCCGCAAGGCACGCGAGAACCCGAAGACGAACTGTCGGCAAAGCTGCGGGCGCTAGCGCAACTGAAGAGCAACGACACCGCCCTGCCCAATGCCGACAACAGCGCCGCGCCGAGCGGCGCCGGTGACGGCAGCGGCGAAGGCAATTATGCCCTGAAGGATTTCATCCGGGCGCAAATCCTGCGGCGCTGGCTGCCGGACCTGTCCATTGCCGGGGCGCGCAACATGCCGGTGCTGGTGCGCATCAGGCTGCTCAAAAGCGGGGTGATCGACGATGTCATCATCGTAGACCAGCAGCGCTTCCAGGCCGACAAGCCATTCCGCAACATGGCGCTGTCGGCGCGCGATGCGACCCTGCTGGCCTCGCCCATCCAGATACCCGGTATGCGTTATGAAAAGTCACAAGTCCTGACGATCAGCCTGGATCCCAAGGCCGTTCTGCGCTGACACTAACCGCGCACTTCACCCCAGAGCGAAATCCCTGATGCCCAACCACTTCAATTCATAATTTGATAACCCTCGCTTTTCAGGGTTGCAGGACTTTCCGCGCCGGAGGCGATTAAGTTCCCCAACACGCGCATGATGTTGATCCTGCCCGAGGTCAGAATTGTGACATCGATCGTGGCAGTTCCGCTTGCCGCTGGTTGAGTTGATTCCAGCGACAGGCTTTACAGGCGGCCGAAGCGCTTGACAGCTTCCTGAAGGGAGCGAAGCTTTTCGATGTAGCCGTACATAGAATGCTCGGTCTGATCCAGCGCCTGCGCCTTGACCAGAGTTTCGGCAGCAATGTCTTTTGGGATCACCACCACGCCATCGGCATCCGCCACGATCACATCACCCGGGGTGACTCGGACACCGCCAACGGTCACCGGCACATTCCCCGTCGCCTTGTAATGCCCCACCGAAGTCGACGGCACGATACCCGTGGCATAGACGGGGAATGCGATCTTCTTGAGATACGAAATGTCGCGCACACCACCGTCAATCACCGCGCCGGAAAAGCCCCGCGCGTTCATTGCCGTGGCCATCAGCCCGCCAATGCCCGCAATGTCATCGCCATCCTGGACGGCCATCACATAGACCGAGCCCGGGGCCGCCGCATCCAGCACAACCTGCATGGGCACCACGGCGGATGGCGCACTGCCCTCCGCCTTGTCCATCTGAACCGTCACTGCAAATCCGGCGAACTTGCCGTCGGAAATCGCATGGACCTTGTGCGACATGAAAGAGCGTTTGTTGTACAGCTGTTCCAGCGCATCCGAGACTGAGGACACCTCCACATGGCGGTAGGCGTCGATGAGAAGTGCCGGATTGGCCGCATAGGTCTTCGCATCCGGCAAAGGCTGGGCCGCAACGCTGCCCACAAGGCAGACCAGGAGCCCGCCAATAGCCAATCCGATCGACTTCATTTTCGATGACGCGCGCAATTTTCATCCTCCAGCGACCGGCATTCTGAGCAGGACCGGTATCGCGTCAGGATAGCGACACAAGAGGAAACGGGAAAGCCCGGCCGTCAGGGCAAATCGCGCGCCACGCGAAATCCAGTCAGGGTGGAATAGTCATAGTCTTGGTCGGCGCCATTCTGTGCCGCCGCCACCCGGGCGGCGCTGCGCACAAAGATGGGAATGTTGTTCCATGCGCCGCCGCGAATGGCATGGCGGATGCAGAAACCATCGGTCCAGGCGCGGCCGTCCGCAGGCGCGCCGACATAACTGGGATGCCAGCAATCGGCGGTCCACTCCCAGGCATTGCCGAGCATGCCCGACAGGCCAAAGCCGTTGGCCTCGAACTTGTCCACCGCCCCCAGCAGCTTGTTGTCCCATTCGCTGCCGCAGCCATTGCAGTTGGCATGGCCGCCGCCGATGGCCTCACCCCACCAGCGCGCCGTGGTGGTGCCGGCCCGCGCCGCATATTCCCATTCCGCCTCGCTGGGCAGGCGGTAGGGATTGCGCGCACCAATCTCCGGATGGGCGGCGCGCGCTTTTGTATTGATCCAGGCGATAAAGGCTTCGGCGTCCTTCCAGTCCAGGCACACCGCCGGCCAGCGCGGCGGCTCGACATCGGTGGGGGTAGCCGCCTGGCCCCGTTGCAGTTGCCTCCAGCCCAGGCCCAGCAGCGGATTGCAGGGCTGCGGCCGGTAGCCGGTGGCATTGAGGAAGCCCAGAAACTCCTCGCTGGTGACCGGGTACTTGCCCAGGGCAAAGGCCTTCACCGTCACCACATGCTGGGGGCCTTCGGAATCGAAGCGGCCCGGCTCATGTGCCGGGCTGCCCATCAGGAATTTGCCCGCCGGAATGCCCACCATCTGGGGACATTCGGGGCATTCGGTGAAACTGCGGTCCTGAACCTTGTCCAGCGGCTTTTGCCCGCCGAGCAGGACGGTCATGGCCAGAATTGCGGCGATGCGGAATTTCATGGCGGCATCAAATCATGTATCAAAGCTCGATCCAAATTGGATCGAGCTTTTGAATCTTGATTGTCGCGCAATTTGCCCGACAATCCATTCAGTTTCCCGGATTGCGCTCCTTGGCATGAACATTCTGGTCGCCTGCGACTCCTTCAAGGACGCCCTGCCCGCCGATGCGGTGTGCCGCGCCATCGCCGCTGGATTACGCAAAGGCCATCCCGAAGCGGCGATCACCGAAATGCCCCTGTCCGACGGCGGCGAAGGCCTGCTGGACGTGCTGGGCCAGGCGCTGATGCTGGGCTGGATCGACATCAAGGCCTGCGATCCGCTGGGGCGCATGGTTATGGCGCGTTACGGCATGTCGGCCGACGGCGTCACCGCAGTGGTGGAAATGGCGCGCGCCTCGGGCCTGCAACTTCTCACCCAGGACGAACGCGATCCCCGGCTGACATCCACTTACGGCACCGGCCAGCTTCTGGCGGACGCCCGCGCGCGCGGGGCCAGGCGCGCGCTGCTGGCCATCGGCGGCAGCGCCACCAATGATGCGGGCGTCGGCGCGGCGGCGGCGCTGGGCTGGAGCTTTCTAGATGCCAACAACCAGCCGGTGACGCCGGACGGCGGACACCTGCAGGATATTGTACGGCTGGTGTCGGCCGAGCCGCCGTTCGAGACGATGGACGTGCTGTGCGATGTGACCAATCCGCTGTTCGGGCCGACCGGCGCGGCCTGGATCTATGGCCGCCAGAAAGGCGGCAGCGATGCCGTGCTGGCGGAACTGGACGAAGGCCTGAAGCACATCGCCGATGTGGTGACGGCGCAGACCGGCCGCGACGTGGCGCAGATGCCCGGCGCCGGCGCCGCCGGCGGGCTGGGTTATGGCGCGGTGACGTTCCTGGGGGCGCAGTTGCGGCGCGGCATCGAGGTGGTGCTGGACATTACAGGATTTGAAGCGGCAGCGGCCAAGGCCGACCTGATCATCACCGGCGAAGGCCATCTCGATGGCCAGAGCGCGCAAGGCAAATTGATTCAGGGTCTTTGCGGCCGCGCCCAGGGCAAGCCGGTGATCGCGCTTTGCGGCAAACTTTCGGCTTCGGCTGAACAAGTAAAGGCGATCGGGCTGAAGGCCGCTTATTCGATCAATAAGGAAGAGCGCCCGTTGGCGCAGATGCTGGCGAACACGGCGGTCAATCTGGAAAAGACGGCAGCCGAACTGCCGCTTTAGCCCCTCACCTATTTATATAGTCACGCCGATCAGTCCCAGCTCTTCCATCGGCGGAGTCATGAAAGCGGGATCCACTTTCATGTCCAGCACCATGGGGTGATGGTCGCTGGGGCCCTTGTCCAGCACTTCCGATGCCGAACATTCCAGCCAGCGCGCGATGCAGCGGTCCAACCGCAGCGCGATGATATTGCCGGCACGATGGGTGCGGCGGCGCGGGCCGATATCGGAGAAGCCCTGGAAGCCCACCGGGCCCACGGCGTTGAAATCGCCGATGATGGCGGCCGGACCACTCATCTGCTCCATGATGTGGCGCAGCTGGAAGCGGTTGAGGAACTGGCCATGGCTGAGATGCACATTAGCGATGGTGATGCCGTGGAAGGCGATGATCTGCGCCAGGCGCGGCGGCACACGGCCCGGCAGGATCGAGTATGGCAGGCGAATGGCGGTGGACTGGGGAAAGGGATGCGGGCTCCAGGCCGCCAGGCCATAGATGCGCGACTGCATAGGATGGCGGAAAAAATGTCCGCCCACCAGGGTCGGCAGGCACATGATCTCTTCGGTGCATTCCTGCAGCAGCAAAAGATCGGGATGATGCATTTTCACCAGTTTGGCGACATCTTCGACGCCGGCGCCGACCCGGCGCAGCAAATTCCAGCTCACGACACGCAGCCGGCCGGCCGCAGATTGATTCGGGAAATTCGGCGCCATCTTGTTTAAACCGGCAAATCGGGAACTGGTTTCAATCCAAATCGTCTATAGTGCTGCCAGCATAAGAAAAAACCGGTCCGGGGTCCATGTTCTCCTTTTCCGCAGCCCTTTGGTCCTCGTCCCATGCGCAAGAGCTGGCAGCCGTGCTGTATGTGCTGCTTTGCGTGTTCGTCACCATCGACGTGCTTTTGAAGAAAAGTGACGTGCGCGGCGCACTGGGATGGATCGGCCTGGTGTGGCTGGCGCCGATCCTGGGTTCCCTTTTCTACTACATGTTCGGCATCAACCGGGTGACGCGGCGCGCCCTGAAGCTGCGGATGGGCCGCGAAGGCGCGCTGCCGAGCACCACCGTCCGGCCGGATGCCGCGCCCCACATCGTCAAGCTGTCCGATGTCAGTGAAACCGTCACCCAATGCCCGCTGACGGGCGGCAATGCGCTGGACATACTGGAAGGCGGCGATGCGGCCTATCCGGCCATGCTGGTGGCGATCCGGGCCGCGAAGTCCTGCATCGCCATGAGCTCCTATATTTTCCGCAACGACGCGGCCGGCAATGAATTCGCCGACGCACTGATCGAAGCGGCGCAGCGCGGCGTGCGGGTGCGGGTGCTGCTGGACGGTGTGGGCATGGGGTATTTTTATTCGGCCGCCTATTATCGCATGAAGCGCGGCGGCGTGGTTGGGGCGCGCTTCCTGCACACTTGGCTGCCCTGGCGCATGCCCTTCCTCAACATGCGCAATCACCGCAAGCTGCTGGTGGTGGACGGTGCCGTGGCCTTTGTCGGGGGTATCAATATCGGGGCGGAAAATTTTGCGCGCACGCCGGTCCCTCGCCGCGTCCAAGATGTGCATTTTTGCGTGCGCGGGCCCGCGGTGCAGATCGTGATGGACGCCTTCGCCCGCGACTGGACCTTCACCACCGATGAAGAACTGGATGACAATGGCTGGTGGCCCCAGTTGGCGCCGCAAGGCAGCGTCTTTGTGCGCGGACTGCGCTCGGGTCCCGATGGCGATCTCTACCGGCTGGAATCGCTGCTGGGCGCGGCGCTGAGCCTGGCGCAGAAGCGGGTGCGTATCGTCACGCCCTATTTCCTGCCCGATGCCAAGCTGCAGTTCGCCATTGCCCAGGCGGGGCTGCGCGGCGTGACGGTGGAAATCGTGCTGCCCTTCCGCAGCAACCAGCGCGTCATGGATTGGGCGATGCACGGGCATTTGCGCTTTTTCCGCCATGTGCGCGCCAGCTTCAGCGCCACGTCTCCACCCTTCGATCACAGCAAACTGTGCACAGTGGACGGCGAATGGTCGCTGATCGGCAGCTCCAACTGGGATGCGCGCAGCTTCCGGCTGAATTTCGAGTTCAATCTGGAGGTCATCGACCGCGACCTGACGGCACGGATCGATGCGTTGATCGACGAACGCATCGGGCGCGGCACAATGCTGACACCGGACATGCTGGCGGCCGAGCCGCTATGGAAACGCCTGCGCAATGCCGCGGCGCGGCTGGCGATGCCCTATCTCTGAGGCCTAGTCTTTAACGCCAAAGCCCAGATGGCAAGGCCCGCCAATGCCAATCCGGCACCTACCATGCCGGTCGAGGCCAGGCCGAAGCCATGCGCGATGGCGATACCGCCGATCAGCGGTCCCAGCGCATTTGCGAAGTTGAAAGCGGAATGATTGAGTGCCGCCGCCAGGGTCTGTGCCTTGCCCGCCACGTCCATCAGCCGCGTCTGCAGGATGGGACCCAGCGCGCCGCCCAGCCCGATCAGAAAGACGCCCAGGGTGATGGTCCAGGCATTGGCGGTCAGGAAGGAATACAGCGCCATGGTGACCGCGAACCATAACAGGCAGCCGCCCGCAATCGGCATAACGCGGCCGTTGGCGAAGCGCGGCACCACCAGCAGCCCAGTCATCATGCCGGCACCGAAGATGGCGAAGACCAGTGGCGTCAGGCTTTCGGGCATATGCGTGACCGTCAAAAGCGTATCGGCCAGATAGGTGTAGATGGCGAAGAAGCCGCCGAACCCGACGGCGCCGATGGCCAAGGTCAGCAGGACATCACGGTTGCCCAGCGCTGCCAGCTCGGTCATGGCGCTGGCGCCGGCCACCGGTGGCTGCCGCGGCGCGAACAGCGCCACCAGCGTGGCCGTCAACAACGCAAGCACGGCCACGACGGCAAAGCCCCAGCGCCAGCCGACCGCCTGCCCCAGCCAGTTGGCGCAAGGCACACCGATGATGGTAGCCACCGTCAATCCCATCAGCACCCGCGCCGATGCCTGGGCGCGGCGTTCGTGCGGTACCAGCGAGGCGGCCACCAGCATGGCGACACCGAAATAGGCGCCATGCGGCAAACCGCTGAGAAAACGGAACAGCATCATGCTGCCATAAGACGGCGCCAAACCCGTCAGGCCATTGCCCAGCGCAAAGACCAGCATCAGGCCAATGAGTAAGGTACGGCGGGGCAGCCTTGCCGCCAGCACCGCGATCAGGGGCGCGCCCAGCACCACACCCAGGGCGTAAGCGCTGATAACATGACCGGCCACCGGCGCGCTGATGCCCAGATCACGCGCGAAATAGGGAAGCAGGCTCATGGTGGCGAATTCGGTGGTGCCGATGGCAAAGCCGCCCACAGCCAGCGCGAAGTGAACCAGATCGGGATGCGGCGTGCGCGACAAGCAATATCCGGTGTGAAGTTTGCAGTGGCCTTTTCGTACATGCCGCAGTGCGGCAACACAACCGCGCAAAATGATGGTGCGGTTTGACGCGCGGCGGGCCGACTGGCGGACGCAAAAGCAGCGCTGGGCCGTGCCGGCGGGGCGGTATGACGTGACGGTGAACAGTTCGGCGGACAGCCCAGCTTTGAATGCCACGACCTGATTGGAAGCGCGTCTGCTACCGCTATAAGCGGATTTAACTTTCGCTAACCATGCTTTTCCCGGCCCCGCTGTATGTTAGTAGCCGCCACGCTTTAAGGCTCCTCTCACCTTTGCGGCGGTAAACTTGGCGTCCAGCCCGAGGCGTTACGTGCAGCAATCTTTGTCCAAAACCTTGCCCGTCATCACCGGCCTTCTGGTGTTGGTTCTGATCTCGGTGTTCGCGGTGCTGGCCACAAAGGCCTTCGAGCGCCTACGCGATGCCAACCACATCCTCGCCATCGTTACAGTAAAGCGGGACATGCAGTCATCGCAGCAAGCCATGCGCATCGAGGCCGGCATGCTGGACGTGGCGATGGAGGACAAAAATCCCGCCACCCCGGCGATGCGCAACTGGATTGCGACTTTGCATGCGCGTACCCAGGGAACATTTGCGCGCCTGACGCGCCACGTCGACAGCCCCTACGCAAAGGGGTATGACCGCATCCTGGCCATTAAGAAAAAATGGGACCGAGAGTTTCCCGGATACCTGGCGCAAACGGCACGGCCGGCCGCGCAGCGTTCTCCCGATCTTGTCGCCAACAGCATGGCCCTGGTGGGAGAGCT
>CAIUTH010000054.1 GCA_903902075.1 uncultured Alphaproteobacteria bacterium | reverse complement strand
TTCGGAGGCATCGAAGTGGGCGGGGGTATAACCCTTGCGGAAGCGGATAAAGGCGTCTTCCAGGTTGAATGTCGGATCGGCCAGTTCGGCCCAGCGCCCAAGGGCGTGGCCATGCTGAGCTTCTTCGCGGCCCCATTGCTCGATGGAGGCCTGGGTCTCAGGGCCGGCATCGGAGAACACGCGCTTTAGATAGGCGACGTAATCGGGGGCGTTATACTCCACTAGGGCCGCCGCCTTGACCGCAGCCAGAAGCGACGGCTCGACCAG
This sequence comes from uncultured Alphaproteobacteria bacterium, assembly GCA_903902075.1. GTDB lineage: Bacteria > Pseudomonadota > Alphaproteobacteria > Micropepsales > Micropepsaceae > Rhizomicrobium. The sequence goes on along the minus strand of CAIUTH010000054.1, from coordinate 1,345 downwards.
CGAAGGGTCGAACAGCGACCAATGGACATCGTCCATGGTCCATCCCTGCTTGTAGACGGGTGCGACCGTCATGGCGTCAAAACTCCCCGGCAAAGCCCAAGGTCCGGACCGCCCCGTGCTTCGTCACCAAATCATAGCAAATGCCGGGCAGGCGCCAAAGCGCGCAAATTCCCGGCCGGTCATCCCTTAAGGCCTAAAACGCGGCCCTAACAAGCTTCAGGTCGTCCACCATCAGCGCCGCCTTCTGGCGGTTCGCGTCGGTCTTGGCGGCGATTTCGTCTTCCTGAGCGTCGGAGATGCGCTGGTCCAGCACCGCTAGGTCCATTTCGGTCATCGGGATGGCTTCCTCGGCCAGGACCGTGATCTTGGTGGGGCTGATTTCGGCAAAGCCGCCGCGGATGAAATAACGTTCATCCTTGCCGTCGATCTGCACGTCGATCATGCCGGCGCGCAGGGTGGAGACGAGGGGCGAATGGCCCGCCATCACGCCCATATAGCCTTCGGTGCCGGGCACGGTGACCATGTCGGCCTGGGCCGACAGCAACAGCCGCTCCGGCGAGACCAGGTCGAAGGCGATCTTCTCGGCCATGCTCAGGCGGCCTTCGAGGTTTCGGCCGCCATCTTCGCGCCCTTGGCCACGGCTTCCTCGATCGGGCCGACCATGTAGAAGGCCTGCTCGGGCAGGTGGTCATATTCACCGTCCACGATCGCCTTGAAGCTGCGAATGGTGTCGGCCAGTTCGACGAACTTGCCGGGCGTGTTGGTGAACTGCTCGGCCACGAAGAAGGGCTGGCTGAAGAAGCGGCTGATCTTGCGCGCGCGCGCCACGGTCAGCTTGTCGTCTTCCGACAGTTCATCCATGCCCAGGATGGCGATGATGTCCTTCAGCGCCTTGTAGGATTGCAGCACTTCCTGCACGCGGCGCGCGACGGTGTAATGCTCCTCGCCGATTACCTGCGGGTCCAGAATGCGCGAGGTGGAGTCCAGCGGATCGATCGCCGGGAAAATCGCCTGGGCGGCGATGTCGCGCGACAGAACGGTGGTGGCGTCCAAGTGCGCGAACGATGCGGCGGGCGCGGGGTCGGTCAAGTCGTCGGCCGGGACGTAAATCGCCTGCACCGAGGTAATCGAGCCCTTGTTGGTCGAGGTGATGCGTTCCTGCAGGTTGCCCATCTCGGTAGCCAGGGTCGGCTGATAGCCGACCGCTGACGGGATACGGCCCAGCAGCGCCGACACTTCCGAACCGGCTTGGGTAAAGCGGAAGATGTTGTCGATGAACAGCAGCACGTCCTTGCCTTCGACGTCGCGGAAATATTCCGCGACCGACAGGCCGGTCAGCGCCACG
>CAIUTH010000053.1 GCA_903902075.1 uncultured Alphaproteobacteria bacterium | reverse complement strand
CTGAGCAGGTGCGCATCTTCCGCACCATTCCGGGCCTCGAGAACGCGCAGTTCGCGCGGCTGGGCGGGCTGCACCGCAATACCTTCATCAATTCGCCGCGGCTTCTGGACGATCAGCTGCGTTTGAAGTCGCAGCCGCACCTGCGCTTTGCCGGACAAGTGACCGGCGTGGAAGGCTATGTTGAAAGCGCCGCCATCGGCCTTCTGGCCGGGCGCTTCGCGGCCGCCGAACTGCTGGGTGCGCCGCATCTGCCGCCGCCGCCCACCACCGCGCTGGGCGCCCTGATCTCGCACATCACCGGCGGCGCCGATGCCCGCACCTTCCAGCCCATGAATGTCAATTTCGGATTGTTCCCGGAATTCCCGAAATCGGCCAAAATCCGCGGGAAAGACCGCAAGCAGGCCATGAGCGCACGTGCGCTGACGGATCTGGCGGTCTGGCTGGGCGAGAAGCAGGCTGCCGAATAGGCTGGACGAAACCCTGCGCACTTCCGTACGTTTCCATGCCTGTAACATCAGCAATGGAAACAGCATGGATATCCCCCTCGAGCTTTCCTTCCACAATGTCGAACCCTCTGACGCGCTGAAAGCATCAGTGCAGGCCCATGTCGACAAGCTCGAGCAATTCCATGACCACATCATCGGCTGCCGCGTGGCGATCGAGATGCCGCACAAGAGCCAGAAGGCCAGCGGCAATCCGCCGGACGTGCATATCGTGGTGCGGGTGCCCGGCAAGGAAATCGTGGTTAGTCGCGAATATAATCATGGCGGCCACAAGAAGGCCGCGACCGATGCCTATGCGGTGCTGGACGAAGCCTTTCTGGTCGCCCAGAAGCAGCTGAAGGATTATCGCCGCGTCAGCCATGGCGACGTCAAGCACAAGGGCGAGCCGCGCGGCGTTATCAGCGAACTATAGCCGCTGCTTCATCGCCGCACTGAGCAGCGCCATCTGCCTTCGATGGATCGGCACATCACGGCCCATCTTGCGCAGATACACGGGCACCAAAGCCGTCGGCAGGATCGCCGCCAGCGCGGCGCGCGGCCTGGGCGCGGCGCGTGCGGCAAAGAAATGATCGCGCGCCCGCAAACCCACCTGCCGCTTGGCGGCCGTCAGTCGCGGGTCGGTCTTTTCCAGGTGGAAAAATTCGTCCGGCGTGACGTGCAACGCCGACAGGATATCCAGCGGCAGGTACAGCTTGTGGCGGCTGCTGTGGAACGGCAGCGCCCGCACCAATCCGGCCAGGCCATAGGCAAGACCGGCTTCACGCACCACGGACGGATCGCCGCCCAGGATGACCGCAGCCAGCCACATCACCGCGCCGCTGGTGGCATCGACGTAAGTTTCCAGTGCGGCGAAATCGGCGAAAGTCTCGGCGGAAGAATCGAAGGCGCGCACAGCGATGATGGCTTCCAGATCGGCCAGCGCGACACTGCGCTCGGCGAACAGTGCCGCCAGTCCCTTGGCCACATCATGGTTGCGCGGGTTGCCCTTGGCGGCGCCTTCGGCGGTTTCGCGCCACCATTCCAGCTTGATCGCCCCCAGCATGGGTTCGCGCACCGTCTCCGCGATGCGGCCGACCTCGGCGTTGAAGGCATAGAGAGCAAACAGGAAAGGGCGCAGGGACGCCGGCGCGAACAGGGTGCTGAAATAGCGATCCGGATCGGCGGCACGCACCGAGGCGGCAAGGCGATTGGCTAAGGCGGCGTCCATGAAAGTCCAAAGAAAAAGGCCGCCCTCGCG
>CAIUTH010000052.1 GCA_903902075.1 uncultured Alphaproteobacteria bacterium | reverse complement strand
TGCCCTTGGGCGGGGCGACGAAGAAGGGCACATAATGCTCGGACTTGCCCTGCTGCAGGTGCACCGCATAGATGCCGCTCTTGAGGCCCGCCGGCGCCGTATAGGTGAAGCTGGGCTTCCATTCCGCATCCAGAAGATCGTCCTCGCGGAAATACATCGCGGAGAATTCGCCCGGCTGCTGGCGCCAGTCCTTGCTGGATGCCCAGTGATAACCCTTCATGGCGCGCTGCGGCCAGTTCACGCCGCGCCCATTCCAGGCCGCTTGTGTGGCGTCGTGGACCGTCAGTGTACCGATGCCGCGGCCGAAATCCCAGAAGCCGCGCACGTCATCGCCCGCGACCTCGTTCAGCTTCGTGGCGGTGGCGACACGGATCATGTCGGTGGGATGCAGCACCTTGCCGGAAATCCGCACGCCATCGATACGGCCATTGAACAGCGCATAGGGCGCGGGCTGGCCATTGGCCATCATCTCGCCGCTGCCGGCGGCAAACCGCATCGGCGTACCGGATGCGATGGTCCAGTCTTTAGCCAAACGGCGGGTGCCGAAAATGTAATGCCAGGGATCGCTGGTCGAGGCGAGGGTGAAATTGGGATCGGTCAGCAGCACGTCATAGACGCGCCATTCGCCGCTCGCGGCATTGAACGATGCCCCCAGCATGGTCCAATGATCGTGCTGGATATAGCGCGAGGTGCGCAGCTTGAAATACTTGCCGCCGCCCTGGCCCACCCACAGCGCACCTTCGCCGCGTTCGTCGATGCCAATGGCCCAGCCAAGCTTTTTGGTATTGTCCCATTGCGAGGCGATGAATTGCGGTCCCTTGCCCGGCAGGGTCGGCTTGACCAGCGCCACCACCGAGAAGTCCTTGGCGCTGCTGGTGACACCGGACGGCGAAGCCTGGTCGAAGGTGACATAGGAACCGGGCCACACCTTCTGCTCGCCGCCCGCATAGCTGCGGGTAAAATCGGCCGGCACCGGGTCCATGCGGAAGCGTCCGGCGCCGGAAAGCGTGTCGCCATTGATTACCCGCACCAGCGAGGCCTTGTAGTCGCCCGGCGCATAGGTGCTGACATGGAAGGTGATGGTTTCGCCCGGCCGCACCGTGATCTGGTCGCTATAGCCGACGATAGTCTTGTTGGATTTCGCCAGGGTCAGGACATGGCCTTTGTCCGCGTCGGTCACCGCACGGCGGGGCCGTGCCGTCAGGCTGGTCAGCGCCATGGCGGGCAGCCGGGCCAGCGCGGCAAAAGCCGATGCCACCCCCATCATCAGCATGGATGTGCGGCGCGTGATATTTGTCATATCCAAGTCCCCCAGACTCTTTTTTCAATTCAGACACAGAAGGGGAAGACTGGCAACATGGCGGCGCGCGATGCGCGCAGCCCTAGGGCTTGGCGGCCGACAGGGCGGGAAATTCCAGCGGCCCGGCATAGCCGAGGTCCTTGATCTGTTTGGTCATCTTGTCCATCAGGGCCTGGGCGGGACGCGGCAGGCGGCTGTAAAGATTGACCTCGGTCATGTCGGGATTGGCGATCATGAACCAGTCATCGCCATGATCCAGAACCCAATATTCGCGGTGGATGGGAAACAGCCCGCCCAGAATCCGGTAGGCGACATCAACCTTGGTGTTGGCGCCAGGATTGAGAATTTTCAGCGGGCCGGCAACGGCTTCTTCCTTTCCGTCCGGCGTCTTGGCGTGGCAGGCGTCACGTTCGGTAATGCCGCCATCCTTGGTCTGGTAATCAGTAACGCCAGCGACGCAGCCGGCATTGAAGCTCTTGGGGGTGCGCGCGAACTCATACCAGCGCCCGGCATAGAAGCTGGCGGCGTCCACCGGTTTGGCCGGCTCCGGCGCCTTGGGCGCGGCAGCGAACGCTGCGCTTGTCATGGCCAGAATTGCCATCAGGGTCGCGGCGGCTTTCATGCTGTCTCCTACCGGCTGTGCTGGGTAGAGAGCGAACCGGGCCGGGATACAAACGTCAAGGTAGCGGAATCGTCGCGCTTGAGACTGCTGCCGTCAAAGCGGAAAAGCTGGATAGCGCGTTCGGCGGCGCATTGCTGCAACACCAAGCTGCCGTCATCGCTCCAGGCCAGACCTTGCGCCCAGTGACAGGAATCGGCCTGCGCCACCGGGGTCAAGGTGCCCGGCCCCACCGCATAGATGCGGATGATTCCGACCAGGCCGTCATACTTGGGATCGCTCTTCACCGTGGCGGCGCCATTGGCCAGCACCAGCGCAGCATGGCGGCCGTCCGGCGACAAGGCGACATGCTCCGGCACCTTGCCCACCTCCAGGTTCAGGGCCAGCCTGCCGGTCTTCAGATCAATCATAGTCAGGGTGCCGCTCGTCTTCTTGTCCAGCGCGCCGCCGACATTGGTGTTGAGCAGCCAGTTGCCATCCGGCGTGATGGTGGCGCCATAAGGGTTGATGCCGGTCGCCACGTCCCTGCCCGAGCGCATGACATGCGTGCCGTCGATGACCAGCTCCATGACCCTGTTCGCGCCCCAGGCCACGGCATAGGCCTTGCGGCCGTCCAGCGCGAATACGACATCGGTCGGCGCCGCGCCCTTGCCCAGGTCCACTTTGCCGGCGGGAGTCAGGTGCTTGCCACTGAGGGTGAAGACATGAATGGCGTCGTCACCCTTGGACGCCACCAGCACCAGGGTCCCGGCGCGGTTGATGGTGATGCCGCCGGGCGTGGGGCCCGCATGCACCGTCTGCAGGAACCTGGGATGGGCGGGATCTGCCAGGTCGATCACCGTCACCGTGTCGTCGGGCGCGGGATTTTCCGGATCGGCATCCACGTATTTCTGCGCCGCGGTGATGATGGCGAACTTCTCATTCTTGCCCACTGCGATGGCATTGGGCGATCCGATCATGGCGGCCGGAATATGCACACTGCCGATGACGCGCGGCGGGTAATGGCCCATGTCCAGCACATCCACGCTGTCTTGTGTGCGCGGGGTGGGATCGCCCTTGACGATCTGCTTGCCGTCATTGGCCGAGATCATCAGCCCAGCCTGCGCGGCGGTGGAACATAGCAGCAAG
>CAIUTH010000051.1 GCA_903902075.1 uncultured Alphaproteobacteria bacterium | reverse complement strand
GGCTTCGACCCCATAATTCCAATTTCCTTTCTTCAGTACCATCTCATGCATATCCGTTTGCGCCCTGCGGCGCTGGCGACAGCCTTGTGCCTGTCGCACGCGACAGCCTTTTATCCGGCGATCAGCCGTGGTGCCGATACGCCTGCAGCCACGCCTGCTGTGACACCCAACGCGGGCGGCGGCCTGCGGCTGCCGTCCTATGTCACGGCAGATCGCATCGAAGGCACGACCGAAAAGGATGTCACGGCCAGCGGCAACGCTGAAATCCGCCGTGGCAAGGTGTTGATTGGCGCGGACTGGCTGCACTACGACAGCGACACCGAAGAAGTACGGGCGCGTGGCAATGTGCGCATCGAGCGCGATGGTGATGTGATCCGCGGCCCGTCGCTGCGCTACCGGACCAGCAACGGCACCGGAGAATTCCAGCAGCCGGACTACGTGCTATCACCGCGCAAGATCGTGAATCTTCCGCCAGGCCAGACGCCGGTCGAGGGGCGCGGCCATGCCGAGCTGATCGAATTCCAGGGCGAGGAGCGTTACCTCCTCAAGGGCGCCACCTTCACGACCTGCAAACCCGGTGAGCCGGGCTGGTACGCCAGGGCCGGCGAAATGCAGCTCGACATGAACCGCGAAGTGGGCACGGCGCGGAATGCCGCAATCTACTTCCTGGACGTGCCCATTCTGTACACGCCCTGGCTCTCGTTTTCGCTGAACAATGAGCGCAAGACCGGGCTTCTTCTACCCGGCATCGGCAGTACCAGCCAGGGCGGCGCCGAAATTACGATTCCCTACTATTTCAATATCGCCCCGAACATGGACCTCACGCTGGCGGCGCGTGCCATGGAAAAACGCGGCACGCAGATCAACGGCCAGTTCCGCTACCTTGAGCCGACCTTCGCGGGCGATCTGCGTTTTGAGGAATTGCCCAATGACAAGGTGGTCGGCACGCATCGCTCTGCGCTGACGTTCAACCACAGCTACAACCGCGAATTCATGGGCGGCCATCTGCTGGGCGGCATGAGCATCAGCAAGGTCAGCGATGACGGTTATTTCCGCGACCTTTCCAGCCGGCTCAACCTGACGGCGCAGACCCATTTGCTGCGCGAGGGTTTTTTCGGCTACACCGGGACCTGGTGGGGCAGCGGGACCTACGGCGTCACCGGCAAGGTGCAGCGCTTCCAGACGCTGCAGGATCCGAGTAATCCGGTTGTGACGCCGTATTCGCGCGCACCGCAGGTGGCGTTGGACGCGATCCGCCAGGACCTGAATGGCCTGGACTTCGCCATGAAAGGCGAGTACGTGGACTTTGCCCACCCGACACTGGTGGTGGGCAGGCGCTTCACCGCCTATCCCAGTGTGAGCCTGCCGCTGATTTCCGCCGGCGGGTTCCTCACGCCGAAGATCGGTCTGCATTCGACGAAGTATTCGCTGGATCGCGCCGCGCCGGGGACGCTGCAGAACATCGGCCGCGCTGTTCCCATCCTCAGTGTGGATTCGGGCCTGGTGTACGAGCGCGAAACCCGTTTTGGCGGCAATGCCTTCACCCAGACACTGGAGCCGCGGGCCTATTACCTGCGCGTGCCCTACCGCAACCAGGACCAGATTCCACTGTTCGATACCGCGGTGGGCGACTTCAATTACGCGCAGATATTTTCCGAAAACAGCTTTATCGGCGGGGACCGCATCAATGACGCCAACCAGCTGACGCTGGCGCTGACCTCACGGGTGCTGGCGCCCGGCTCGGGACAGGAGGCGGTCAAGGCGACCGTTGGCCAGCGCTATTACTACAGCGATCAGGAAGTAACGCTGAAACCGGGCGACACGCGCCGGGCGGCGAAATCGTCGGACTGGCTGGCGGCTTTGTCAGGGCGGATCAGCCAGAACTGGACCGCCGAGACCGCCGTGCAGTACAACCCGCGCGAGTCGCGCAATGAGCGTTTCACGGTGTCGGCGCGTTACCAGCCCGGCCCGTTCAAGGCGCTGAACCTGTCCCATCGCTTCCTGCGCGACCAGATCTCGCAGGTGGACGTATCGGTGCAATAGATCGG
>CAIUTH010000050.1 GCA_903902075.1 uncultured Alphaproteobacteria bacterium | reverse complement strand
TGGGCCGAATGCTGGGCATCGATGCCGGCGGCATCACGAAGGCAAAGTCCCTGCAGGAGCAGCAGGACTATTATGAGACTAGGATCGCGCCGGTTTTCGATCACTGGCTATTGCGCACTCTGCTCAAGCATCCGGCATCGCTTTACGGCCTGGGCATTCCTCCGGCCCAGTATGCTGCGCTCGCGGGCGACCATCCTGGCGGCATTCCCGAAATACTGCGCCTGCGCGTCCGCAAGCTGGCGTGCGGCTTCCCCCTGAAGGACAACTACTTCGCGCGCCAGGCGTTCGGGCGTTGCTATGATGTGGTTGGCAACGGCACGCTGCCGCCGTATCTGGAAAGCGCGAATTTCGACGCCATCCGCGCCCGCGCCGGCCGAGTGGATGTACGGCACGAATCCATGACCGACTTCCTGGCCCGGAACCCGGATGGCTCCGTCAGCGGTTTCGTCCTGCTGGATGCGCAGGACTGGATGAACCCGCAGCAATTGACCGACCTGTGGCAGCAGATCAGCCGGTGCGCGGCGCCCGGCGCCCGGGTTATCTTCCGCACCGCTGCGGATGAGCGCCTGCTGCCGGGAAATATCCCGGACGAAATCCTTTCCCGCTGGACCTACCATGCCGGCCGCAGCAGGGAACTGCATGCCCGCGACCGCTCCTCCATTTATGGCGGTTTTCATCTCTACACGCACAATGCCGGGACAGGCCCGGCATGAGCGGCAACAAGATGGACGACATCTATCGCGTCCAAAGGCACTTCTACGATTTCACGCGCAAGCCATACCTGCTTGGGCGCGACGTCCTGATCTGTGAACTGGATCCGCCCCCTGCAGGACGCGTGCTGGAAATCGGGTGCGGCACCGCGCGAAATCTCCTGCGCATTTCGCGGCGCTACCCTCGCGCAATCTGCTTCGGAGTCGATATTTCGGCCGAGATGCTGCTGACAGCGCGGGCTTCCATCGCGCGCGAGAAAAAGAACGACCGCGTGTGGGTGGACCAGGCGGATGCGACCAGCCTTGATCCGGTCCGGCTTTTTGGTGTGGGGCAGTTTGACCGGGTGATACTGTCCTACACCCTGTCGATGATACCGGACTGGGAACGGACCCTCCGCCATGCGGCGCAATTGCTGACACCGGGTGGGTCCTTGCACGTCGCCGATTTCGGCGATCAGGCCGGCTTGCCGTGCTGGTTCCGGGACCTGCTTTTCGGCTGGCTGAAGATTTTCTCGGTTACGCCGCGTCTGACGCTCCGCGACCGGCTGCCGGTCATCGCGGGCGCATTGGGCTGCGGCTATCGCTTCCGCAACCTTTACCGTGGCTACGTCGCCCTGGCCGAGCTTTCGGCGCCGGCAGTGCCCGTCCCTTGACGGATGGACCGACCCAGCGTGGTGACGCTGCCATGGCTTTTTGAGGCACGGATCATGTCCTGGATTTCTGTTCTTGGCGCCGCCGCCGCCGCCAGTTCAACAGCCTCCTATCTGCCGCAGGTAATCCGGACATGGCGCACCCGCTCAACCAACGACATTTCGCTTGGCATGTTCTCGGTCATGGTGTGGGCAACCACCCTGTGGCTGATTTACGGCGTTGCGCGCGGCGATGTCGCCATCATCCTGTCCAACAGCATATGTTTGGTGCTGTCGGGGACCATTCTGTATTTCAAGCTGCGCTATGGCTGATCGCAATTCGCCCGCTGACGGAGTGGTGAGGCTCAAAAATGGCCGCCTGACAGGAACTGGGACTGCATTTCGGGCAAATCAGGCTATCAAGGTGCTGCGCCCTTTGGACCCATTCATGCCCCCAGCCCCCATTCCCGACCATTTCGGCCTTGAAGAGGTGCTGTCCCGCGTCATCGCCCTGGGCCATCACAATGGCGAGGACCAGGCCGGCCAGGGCCGTGTCACGGTCGCCAACCTGATGGACGTGATCGGCGAACGCTCCTTCGGCCCGCTGCTGCTGGTGCCAAGCCTGATCGCGCTGTCGCCGGTGGGCGCGGTGCCAGGCCTGCCCGCCATCACCTCGGCGGTGATCATCCTCATTACCGTCCAGATTCTTGTTGGCCATCCCCACATCTGGATTCCTGCCTGGCTTGGCCGGCGCAGCATCGATGCCCGCAAACTGGAATCCGGCCTTTCGCGGCTGATCCCCGCCGCCCGCTTCATTGACCGTTTCCTGCTGGGCCCTCGCCTGACCTGGCTGACCACCGGGCCGTTCTTCTTTGTCATCGCGCTGGTCTGCCTGCTGGTCGGCCTGGTGACGCCGGTGCTGGAACTGGTGCCGCTGGGCGGCATTCCACCCAACGCGGCACTGGTGGCCTTTTCGCTGGCGATCACCGCGCGCGACGGGCTGTGGGCGCTGCTGGCTTTCACCTTCACCCTGGGCAGCGTGGCGCTGTTGGTGGTGCCCTTCCTGCCCTGAGCAGTCGCGCTTTACAGGCTATTTGCATCACCCAGCGCCGGCAGCGGCAAAAAGCCCAGCGCCGCATTGGCCGCCTTCAGCCCAATGTCCGCTTTGCGTCAAAAGCGGACATTGGGCGTGCTCGATGGGCTAAGGTTGAATTGCCTGTGGCTGCGTTCCATCCGGAACTGGGTGCTAGCCAGCATGCCGCTTGAGAAATGCTAGTGAAACCTCGTTGAAGGCTGCGATATTCTCATAGATCGGTGCATCAGAGCAGCCTTCAAATACATGCAGCTCGCTTGTCGGGATCGCTTGCGTCAGCGGTTGCGCAAACCGAGTTGATGTCACCAAGTCGTGGCGGCCAAAAGTAACTTGGGTAGGAGCGGTAATAGACGCTAGAGCGCCGGTAGCGTCATGCTCGATCACCGCGCCCGATTGCAGGATAAATGCTTCCAGCGTCTGGCGCGGTCGGCCCCGCACGAACTCAGCCAACGATTCAATATATTCGGGCTTGGCCGAATAAAGCTCCGGCGTGAAGCACCAGGGAAAGATCCCTTGGACCACCATACCTGCCACGCCGCCCAAACCACCCGCCATCACCTGCCAGCCCTGCACCACGGTCTTCAGGAAGGGGTCCGACCGGTCCCAGCCACTATGCAACGAAAGGGATGTAACCCTGTCCCGATGTTTCGCCGCGAGCCACATACCCACCGCCGCGCCAAGCGATAGACCCATGACATGGGCACGTTCGATCTTGAGCGCTGCCATAACCGCAGCGACATCATCGGCCAGGTCTTCTGTAGAATAGGGCTCCTCGGAGCTTGCGGTCTCGCCGGTGCCGCGCAGATCCAGCGAGATGCAGGTAAAGTGCTTGGCATATTCCGCCACCTGGAACGCATAGCAGGCACTGTCCGCAGCGAGATATGGAATGAGAATCAGCGGCTCGCCCGCACCCTGCTGTTCAAAGTGGTGGCTAATGCCGTTTGCAGTAACGTTAGGCATGGCTATGCCTCCCTCAAATGAAGCGAGCATGGTCACGCGGCTCGCTCTAGTCCAGCCTTCCAGCCGCCTAATCGCGGGCGTGTACTCGGCTTATGCTGCGCCGCACAGGTTTCGTTAGACCAAATCCGCCTCGATCAAACCATCCGGTGTAAAACTTCCGTTTTGCGCCCCGTACTTGAAATCAATGCTGTTATTTGAGAATAAGACGCAGAGGGTGGCCGTGTTGCTGGTCTCATCTGCAAACTTTCCGGACAGCCAAAGCTTTAGAAGAAGAGAGAAGCAGTGCAGAGCCTTGCGGACAGACTACGGTCTTGCTGGAACCGACCTGCCGCGAAGCTTTTGCTAGGTACAAGTCTTTCAACGCTGGGCTTTGTGCCTGAGGCTCATACGCAGACCAGCGAACCCAGGGCGTCCGAGCATGTCACCGTTACCAGCGAACGCTATGGCGCAGACCAGGTGTCCCTGTCCAAGCTGCCCGCGCCGCTGCAGGACACGCCGCAATCGGTGACCATCGTCACCAGCGAGCTGCTCCGCGAACGGGGCACCACCAATCTTAATGACGCACTGCGCAACACGCCTGGCATTAGCTTGGGCGCCGGAGAATTTTCCTGGCAGGGCAATAACCCGACCATTCGCGGCTTTCTGGCGCGCAACGACATGTATTTGGACGGCATTCGCGATTTCGGCAGCTATTATCGCGACACCTTCGACTATGAGCAGCTGGAAGTGCTATCGGGCCCGTCCTCGGTCTATTTTGGACGTGGCTCGACCGGGGGCGTGATCAACCAGGTTTCTAAGACGCCGCACCTACGCGAGGATTTGGACGCTAGCGCCGCGCTGGGCACCGACAATACCAAGCGCCTGACAGTCGATTACAATCATGTTCTGTCAGATCTGGGCGGGGATGCGGCGGTGCGGGTTGTGGGCATGGCGCACTCTTCCAACGTAGCTGGTCGCAATACGGGAAAGCAGCGCCGCTGGGGTTTGGCGCCGTCCCTAGCTCTGGGGCTGGGCAAACCTACGCGCCTCACCGTCACCTATCTCCACCAAGAAGCCGACGACATACCGGATTACGGTATTCCTTGGTATTTTGGCCGACGCGCCCCGGTGGATTTCAGCAATTATTACGGATTCGATTCCGATTACCTGAAAACCAACGTCAATGTGCTGACCGTCAAGGTGGAGCACGACATCAGCGCCAACCTGCAATTCCGCAACACCATGCGCTACGGCCAGTATGGCCGCGACTTCCGCATTTCGGAGGGTGTGTTGGCGCCGGGGACCACTTCTTCGACGCCGCTGGCTACCGTGCAGGTGGCGCGCAACATGTGGCAAGGTACCAGCACCGAAAGCCTAGGCACCGAGCAGGCTGAAATCACCGCCAGGTTCGACAGCTGGAACCTTGCGCACACCCTGGTGAGCGGGCTCGAAGCTTCTTGGGAGAATTCCACGCCCTTGTTCCAGAACACCACCGGCGTGCCGACCCTCGATCTGTTGTCGCCGGCCCGGCATCTCGCCTTCACCGGAACAGTCTTTCCCCGGCTTTATGCCGAGACGCCGGCAACGAGCCTCGCAGCCTATGCCGTAGACACGATCAAGTTGGACGAGGAATGGGAGGTCACCGCAGGTTTCCGCTGGGACCAATTCGCCAGCCACTTCAAATCCACCACCTATGCCACGGTACTAAACCAGCCCCAGGCGGCACCGACAATGCTCAACCCGCCTGTTACCAGTCAGGTCAAGAATGTCGATCCGATCGTCACCTACCGAGTCGGTGTGGTGTACAAGCCGGTGGAGAATGCCAGTTTCTATTTCGCGCATGGCACATCATTCAACCCATCGGCGGAATCGTTGTCGCAATTGACCTCGGCCCGCGCCCTGGGCACCCAGAATTCCTTTCTGCCACCGGAAAAGAACAAGTCTTTCGAGGTTGGCGCCAAATGGAGCATGTTCTCCAAGCGGCTAGAAGCGACTGCCGCGATGTTTCGTCTGGAAAAGGACAACGCGCGAATTCCCGGCCCCGTCGCAGGCGTCAATGTGCTGGGCGGGTCGCAACAAGTGGACGGATTCGAACTGTCGCTTTGGGGTAATATTACGCCGGAGTGGCGCGTGCAGGCGGGATATTCTTATCTCGATAGCCACACGGTGGCGACCGCGACGGGCGGCTCACTACTGAGCGCGCCGCTCGTCAATACGCCCAAAGATGCTGCTACCTTCTGGAGCGATTACGAGATACTGCCGGAATGGACGGTCGGGCTAGGCGGCCAATATGTCTCCGAGCGCCTGGCACAGAATACCGCTACCTCGTATCTGAAATCGTCGCCGTATTATACGCTGGACGCGTCCTCCTCTTATCGCATCAACGCCCACTATTTGATTCAGCTGAATTTTTACAACCTGACAGACCGCGATTATATCAATGAGATACATCCGTTCCGGGCGGTACCGGGGGCGGGGCGCAGCGCTATGCTTACTCTGTCGGTGGATTAGTAGATCATGCTGATCCGCATCCCCAACGTTCTGACGGCTTCGGAAGCTGCCGAGATTTGCCAACTACTTGAAGGCGCCGACTGGAAAGATGGCCGCCAGACCGCGGGCTATCTCTCGCAACGGGTTAAGCACAACCACCAGTTACGCGAAGATCATCCTCTGAGCATCCGGCTGGGCCAGAAAATCCTAGACGCGCTGGATACCAACCAGCTGTTCCTTTCGGCGGCGCTGCCGCTGAAAGTAATTCCACCGATGTTCAATCGCTATGCTGATGACCAGCAGTATGGCCGTCACATCGACGGCGCGATACGGCACATTCCCGGCACGGGCCATCGGCTGCGAGCGGACCTGTCGGCAACTCTGTTTCTATCGCCGCCCGAAAGTTACGACGGCGGCGAGCTGATCATCGAAAACCTCGACGGCGCCGACAGCATCAAGCTGGCGGCGGGTGACCTCGTCCTCTACTCGGCCAGCACGGTTCATCACGTCGCCCCGGTCACAAGAGGTTCCCGCCTCGCAGCTTTCTTGTGGCTGCAAAGCCTAGTGCGGCTGGATGCCCAGCGCGGCATGCTGTTCAAGTTGGACAACGCTTTGCAGCGGATGGGTCACGACCATCCCGACCATCCCGCGCTTGTGGACATGATGGCGGTCTATCACAACCTGCTGCGGTTCTGGAGCGAGACCTAAGACCCAACATTCGAGGCGTCCGTGCTGGTGGTCGGGCCGCAAGCGCCCAGCCCAGTAGGAAGCAGCCAAACCGAATGTCCGCTTTGGGTCAAAACGGACATTCGCGAAGCGCCGTACGCGGGACGCCTCCGAACCCGGCTTCCTGCGATTGGGCGGGCAAGCTTTACAGGCTATTGGCCTCGCCCAGCGCCGGCAGCGGCGAGAAACTCAGCGCCGCATTGGCCGCCAGCGTCACATCCGCCACCCTGAGCTGCCCGCGCAGCACCTCGGCGCGTTCCTTGGACGGCGCATCGCCCGCCAGCGCCGCAATGCCATACCATTTCAGGGCCTGGCGCAGATCTTCCTTCACGCCGGTCCCGCGCTCATACAGCACCGCCAGGTCGAACTGGCTGTCGACATAACCGCGCTCGGCGGCGCGGGTGAACCATTCCGCCGCCTTGGCTTCGTCCTTGCCGGTGCCCAGCCCCTGCGCATAGGCGATGGCCAGGTTGTGCATCGCCTTCAGATTGCCCTTGGCGGCGGCGCTCGCGAACCAGGCGAACGCCAGTGCCGGATCGGCTTTGAACTTGTCGCCCTGCTGATAGAGCGCGCCGAGCAGGTACTGCGCCACCGGCTCGCCCGCCTTGGCCGCCGCCGCGCTCCAGCGCAGCGCCGCGCCCGCGTCACCGTCCACGCCCTGCCCGCGCAGATACGCCAGCGCAAGCCTGGCCTGCGCCTTTGAGTCACCATAATCGGCCAGAGCGATGGTGCGCGCCAGGCTGGTATGGGCGACCTGCCGCTTGCTGACACCGCTGCCCTGCCACTGCGAGGTCCCGGCGGTATCGCCCAGCGTCAGCCCGATGCACAGGAACAGCGCCACCAGCGACAGCGCCCCGACCGCCAGCCAGCGCGCCCGGATATTCCTGTCCGGACTGGGTGCATCGGCGATCACCGCGGCCGCGGCGCGCGCCGCTTCGCGGGCGTTATGCAGCACATCCGCCATCTCTTCCTTGGAGATGGTGCTCACCGGCACCGGTTTGATCGCAAGCAATTCCGGCGTCGGCCTTTTCTCCGCTTCGGGCTCCGCATCCGGTTCGGCGTGCGCCGCCACCGGCACATGGACCGGCTCCGTCACCGTCTGCGCCATCAAACCGCGCGGCACGGCGCGCTGCTCCACCTTCGCCTGCGGCACGCCGGCCAGCCGCTCTTCCAGCAGCGCAATGGCGCGGGCCTGCTCGCGCGCATTCGCCTCGGCCTTGACTTCCAGCGCGTTTAAGGCGCGTTCAAAGACCCTAAGACGGCGCTCGAGCCAGGCGTCGGGTGTGGAAACAGCCGGCTCGACCGTTGTCTCCGCCTTAGGGATGGGTGTGGCGGCAGGTGCGGTTGCAGCCGGCGCGGGTTCGGCGGGGCGTTCCTGCATCAGCGCCGCCATCAGCGACGTCTTGCCGGCGAAGTGTTCGCGGAACCTGGCGCGTTCAACCCCCGCCTCCGCGCACAGGCTCGCGATTGAGAATTTGTTGTCGCCGCGCAGCACCATCGCCCGCGCTGTTTCCAGCAGCAGGTCGTAGATCGCGGTATCCTTGACGGACTGCTCTTGCCCCATAGCGGTACTCATCGTGCCCCACCCGCACGCTACCGCCCCCGCCTTACCATCGGGGTTCAACAATGCCTGCAATTCAAGTTGGATTTTAAGCGTCTTTTACGCGGGCATCCGCTTTGCGCTCTTCTGGCCCTGCGGCACCAGCCGCATCAGTACCAGGATCATCAGGATGGTCGCGCCATAGGCGATCAGCTGCGCGCCATTGGGCGCCTCGCTATAGCCCACCAGGGTGTGCAGCAAACGCCCGGTAATGCTGTCTTCCTTCACCAGCCAGGACGTATCCCAGACCGTCATGGTGAAGTACTCCAGCCAGCCGCCATTCTGCACGAACAGCACCGCCTGTGCCGCCATGCCCGCCGCCAGCAGGGTGATCAACCCGCTGGTGACCTGGAACAGCCGTCCCGCCGGAATGGTGAGCAGGCCGAAATACATCAGGGCCGAAACCACGCCGCCGGCCGCCAGGCCCAGCATTCCGCCGGTCACCATGCCGCCAGCGGTCGTGCCGCCCTGCGCGGCGATGCCGTACAGGAACAGCACCACTTCGGAGCCTTCGCGCAGCACCGCCAAGCCCACCACGATGGACAGCGCCGCCAGGGTGCGCTCGCCGGTCTTGACCTGATGGCCTGCCGCCTTCAGCTCCCGCGCCATCTCGCGGCCATGGCTGGCCATCCACACATTGTGCCAGGTGAGCATGGCCACGGCGAGCAGCAGGATCGCGGCATTGAAGATTTCCTGACCAGAGCCCTGGAACAGGTTGGACAACTGGCCCGCGAACGCCGCGACCAGGCAGGCGCCCAACACGCCGGCCAGCGCGCCCATCGCCACGGCGCGGCCGCGGTGCGGCACGCCGGCGGTGGCCGCCAGCACGATGCCGACGATCAGGCCCGCCTCGATGACTTCGCGGAAAACGATGATGAGCGCGGAAATCATTCGGCGATCACCACGCCCTGTGCGGTGGCGGCATGGAACTCGCCCATGAAGGGATACTTGCCCGGCGCCAGCGCGCGCAGGCGGATATTGCCCTTGTTGTGGCCCGGCACCACCCGCTCGATCTTCAGCGACGAGGAGTCGAACTCGTCCGCCGAGGCATCGTCATTGTACAAGATGATCATGGCGGGCTTGTTGGCCTTCACCTTGATCACCGACGGCGAGAATTTGTGGTTCTTCAGGTGAACCACAATGGGCTCATCAGCAAGCACCGGCGTGGCAATCATCAAAAGGGCAAGCAACAGCTTTTTCATTTGGCGCTCATGGGATAGGTGAATATCCAGGTTCCGGTGATCGGCTTCCACCACTCCACCACGCCATCCTTGCCGGTCTGGCGCATCATGCCATGCGAGCTGGGCGGGGAAACGATGTAGCTGAGGTGATAGGTGCCCGCGCCCGACATCTCGGTGGCGGCGCCATAGCGTGGACCGGTCCTGGTGGCGACCGGATACAGCAGCCCGACCTTGCGGAACGTCGGCGCACCTTCCTTGGTCAGGACAAAGCTGACGGACAGGTAGGGAATGAAGGCATGTTCGGCAAAGCCGTGCGCCTCGCTCGACCCGGCATGGATGTCGGCGGCCAGGAAGATGGGATCGGGGGTCTGGACCCTCGCCCCCTTGTCCAGTTCGACCCCGGTCAGTGCGGCGGGGATGATCTCCACCCCGCTCTGCAGCACTGGCCCGCCCAGCACGGCAGCGCGCGCAGGAAGAACCGCCAAAAGAACAGCCGGAAGGGCCCAGGACAGACGCATGGCATCTCTATAGATGCGATTAATTCTCATGTACAGCCCCTTGGCAAAAGCCTGCTCATTCCGCCTTTTGCCACCTTCCGGCTGGGCTATGCTTGCGGCAGATCAATACAAACCAGGGGGAACGCCATGCAGGCAATCGTCGAGAAAATGCTGACTGATTTCGAGCGCGGGGTGCTGAGCCGCCGCCAGCTCGCCGCCACCTTGACCGGCCTGGCCGCCAGCGCCGCCACCATGCCTTCAGCCCTTGCCGCGCCAAGCCTCAAGGCCATCACCCTGAACCACGTCACGGTGCGGGTGCCCGACCTGCAAAAGACCTCCAAATTCTACCAGGAGTTCTTCGGCATGAAGCTGGCGCAGCAATCCGAAAAAATTCACATCCTGTCGGTCGGCGAAAGCTTCTTCGGCATCGAAGGCAAGCCGGGTCCCGCCGCCCTGGATCATTACGACTTCGGCCTGCAGGGCTGGGACGCCAGAGCGATGCGCGCCAAGGTCGCCGCCCATGGCCTGTCCATCACGCCCGGCTCGCGCGGCGACGACGAGTCCTTCAAGTTCAACGATCCCGACGGTTTTGTGGTACAGGTGAATGGCCCCAAATATACCGGCCATGTCGGCGCCGACGTTCCCAAAAAGGCTAGAGAAAACAGATGATGAAATTCACAACCGCCTTGCTGTTCACCGCGGCCCTCTGCGTCCCGGCAATCGCCGCCGACCAGACCCAGATCTTCTCCACCCAGGCCAGCGCGGTGCGCATCACGCCGATCTATCACGCCACGGTGAAGATTCAGGTGGGCCAGGACATCATTTATCTGGATCCGGCCAAGCCGTCCAAGATGGACGGCTTGGGTCCGGCCAACCTGATCCTGATCACCGACATTCATGGCGATCACATGGATGCGGACTATGTCGCCAAGCTCAGCAAGCCCGGCACCGCCGTGATCGCGCCGGCCGCCGTGGCCAAGACCATCACCCAGACACGGGTGGTGGCGAATGGCGAAACCACACGCTGGCATGATTTCAAGATCACCGCCGTGCCGATGTACAATATCAGCCACAACCAGCCGAGCGGCCAGCCCTATCACGACAAGGGCCGCGGCAACGGCTATGTCATCAATTACGGCGGCAAGAATTTCTATTTCGCCGGCGATACCGAAGGGGTGCCGGAAATGCGCGCCCTCAAGAATATCGATGTCGCCTTCATCCCCATGAACCTGCCCTACACCATGACCCCGGCCGAAGCCGCCGATGCGGTCAAGGCGTTTCACCCCAAGGTGGTGATCCCCTATCACTACAAGGGCCAGGACGTGCAGGCTTTCAAGACGGCGCTGGACGGCAGCGGCATCAATGTCCGGTTGCTGGAGTGGTATCCCGAATAACATCACGTCAACAGGAGATAGAATGAGAAAACTCGCGCTCCTTGCCCTTCTGTTCACGGCGCCGGCGATGGCCCAGGATGCCATCAGCCTGAAAGGCGCGGTGGACATCCATGTCCACCAGGCGCCTGACAGCGCACCCCGCGCCATCGACGCCGATGACGTGGCCCGCCAGGCTGCCGCGGCCGGCATGCGCGCCGTGGTGCTGAAGAACCATTGGGAAGACACCGCATCTCTCGCCTACATGGTGCGCAAGATGGTGCCGGGTGTCGAAGTGTTCGGCGGCATCACCCAGGACCTGGCGGTCGGCGGCATCAATATCGAAGCCGTGGCGCACATGGCCGACATGAAGGGCGGCTATGGCCGCATCGTCTGGCTGCCCACCTTCGATGCCCAGAACCAGGTCAAGGGCAAAGGCCCGGAGGTAAAGGTGTCGGAGAACGGCAAGCTGCTGCCGTCGGTGCTGGCGCTGCTGGACTATATCGCCACACTCAAGCAGCTGGTGCTGGAGACCGGCCATGTCTCCGCCGAAGAAGCGCTGATGGTCATCAAGGAAGCCCGCGCCCGCGGCATCGCGCATATCGTGGCGACCCACGGCATGGCCGGGCCCACCAACCTCTCCGTCGCCCAGGCCCAGGAAGCCGCCCGCATGGGCGCGTACATCGAATTCGTCTATGGCGGGACCCTGGAGCCGGGCAGCAAACTGACCGTGGCGAAATATGCCGAATGGATACGCGCCGTAGGACCGGCGCATTGCATCATCTCCAGCGACCTTGGCGGCGCCCGCCCCTACCCACGCCCGATGCCGACACAAGGCATGCTGGATTTCATGAACGCCCTGCACAAGGAAGGCATCTCGGTGGCCGACATCGACCTGATGGCCAAGACCAATCCGTCGCGCATCCTGGGACTGAACTGAAGAAATGGACAATGCGTGTCGAAGCTGGATCGCATTTGGCAGCGCATGTCTGTTGGGCCTGGCGCTTTGGACCGCCGCCGCCAGGTTCAGCAAGCGTATCGAGCCCTGGGACTCGCCGGATTACTGGGCCATCGCCTATCCCGTCGCCATCGCCATGTGCGGCGGTCTGGGTTTTGCTTTTCCGGATCGGCCATGGCGTTGGGCGCTGACCCTGATGCTCATGCAACTTCCCGTGATGATCCTGGGCGGATCCGGATTTGGCCTGTTGCCGTTGGGACTGGTTCTGGCGGCTGTGCTTGCGCTTCCGGGACTGGGGTTGGCCCATATGTGCGGCGCAGCCCGGCGCAACCTGTTTTAGGGAGGCACCATGTCGTTTACGCGCCGAACACTTCTGGCCGCCACCGCCGCCCTGCCCTTTGCCTCATCGGCGCACGCCGCGACACAAGTTTCCATTCGCATCGATCCGTCGCGCCACCTGCGCGCCATTCCGTCCAATTACATGGGCCTGGGCTACGAAGCCTCATCCGTGGCGATGGGCATCCTGTCGGCGGACAATCGCCCTTACGTCCAGCTCGTTCGCAACCTGGGCCGCGATGGCGTCATTCGCATCGGCGGCAATGTCTCGGACTTCGCGCTCTACGATGCCAATGGCACGCCCAAATGGGAGCCCAAGGACACCGTCATCACCCTCGCCAATATCCGCGCGCTGCGCGGCTTCCTCGATGCCACCGGCTGGAAACTGATCTGGGGCCTGAACCTGGGCGGCGACAGGCTGGACAATGCGGTGGAAGAAGCCAGCGCCGTCGCAAGCGTGATGGGCGACAAGCTGATGGCGCTGGAGTTCGGCAATGAGCCCGATCTCTTCACGCGTTCCGGGCACCGCACCGGCAATTACGACTACCAGGCCTGGGCGCGCGATTATCGCCGTTACAAGTCTGCCGTCCGCGCCGCCCTGCCGCGCGTTCCGCTTGCCGGTCCCGACATCGCCTTCCGCACCGAATGGCTAGAATCCTTCGCCCGCGACGAAGGCGGCGACATCGCCATGCTGACCTCGCATCACTACATCATGGGCCAGGACAATCCTGCCACCACCATCGATTTCATGCTGGCGGAAGAAAAGAAATTCCAACCCGCGCTGGCCAGGTTCCAGGCTGCCGCGGAAGCGGCGCATGTGCCCTGGCGCATGTGCGAGACCCAGTCCTTCTCGGGCGGCGGCAAGGCCGGGGTCAGCGATACCTTTGCCTCGGCGCTATGGGCGCTGGATTACCTGTTCATGCTGGCCGGCTATGGCTGCAGCGGCGTGAACATGGAAACCGGCGTCAATCATCTGGGCTGGGTCAGCAAATACACGCCCATCGTGGGCGCCCCGCCAGGCCCCTACGCGCCGGCCCCGGAATATTACGGCCTGCTCGCCTTCGCCCAGGCTGCCAAAGGTGAGCAGATCGCCGCTACCGCCAACACCGGCGGCATCAATCTCACCGCCTATGCCACCCGCCAGGGTCATGACACGGTCGTAACCGTCATCAACAAGGACATGAGTCACGATGCCTCGGTGGACATTTCGGGCATCGCAGCCAAACAGGCCAGTGTCACGCGCCTTGCCGGACCCAGCCTAGCCGCCACCAGCGGCGCCAGCCTGGGCGGAACCGCCATAGCGGCCGACGGAACATGGCCCTCGCCCAAAAGCGACACAGTTCGCATCGCCGGCGGCAAGGCTTTTGCGGATGTTCCCGCCGGCAGCGCCGCCCTGATAAGGCTGCATGATTGACGCATTAGGCATGCTCATATCGGCGTCTTGGCGGGATATGGGAAAGCGTCTAGGTTCACCTCCATGAAAAACCTTCCCTGGATCGGTGCAGGAACTGCACTCGGCGTGGCCGCCGCGGTGGCGCTCAGCGCCGCCCATGGCGCCGATCCCGCCTACAACCAGCTGGAAACCTTCAGCGCCGCCTTCTCCAAGGTGCGCAGCGAATATGCCGTGCCGGTCAAGGACAGCGAACTGGTCGAAGGCGCCATCGAAGGCATGGTGACGCGGCTGGACCCCCATTCCAGCTACATGACCGCCAAGTCCTACGCCGGGGAGTTCGAGATCACCACCCGCGGCCAGTTCGGCGGCGTCGGCCTGACCGTGATGCCCGAGGAAGGCGTCATCAAGGTCATCACCCCCACCGACGCCATGCCCGCCGCCAGGGCCGGCATCAAGACCGGCGACAAGATCTCCGCCATCGACGGCAAGTCCATCGCCGGCACCGACTTCACCGAGGCGGTGAACAAGATGCGCGGCCCCGCCGGCACCAAGGTCACGCTGACGGTCGTGCGGGCAGCCGAGAAAAATCCCTTCGACGTGATCCTGACCCGCGCCAATGTGCCGGTGAACGCCACAACCTCGCGGCGCGAAGGCGACATCGGCTATATCCGCATGCCCGGCTTCAACGAAAAGACCGCCGACGGTCTTGAGAAGGCGGTCAAGGATCTCAAGAAGCAGATCGGCCCCGGCATCAAGGGCTATGTGCTGGACCTGCGCAACAATCCGGGCGGACTGGTGGACCAGGCCGTGCAGGTGTCCGACGATTTCCTGTCCGGCGGCGAGATCGTCTCCATGCGCGGCCGCCGCTCCTCGGATACCCAGCGCTATGATGCCAAGCCCGGCGACATCACCGACGGCAAGCCCATCGTGGTGCTGATCAATATCGGCAGCGCCTCGGCGTCTGAAATTGTTTCCGGCGCCCTGCAGGATCACAAGCGTGCCACCATCGTGGGCATGACCAGCTTCGGCAAGGGCTCGGTGCAGACCATCCTGCCCATGGGCGAAGGCCGCGGCGCACTGCGCCTGACCACGGCGCGCTACTACACGCCGTCGGGCCATTCCATCCAGGCCTTGGGGATCACCCCGGACATCAAGGTGGCGCAGGGAGATGAAGACAATCTGTCCCGCCTGCTGCGTCCCACCGAATCCGACCTGAAGGGCCACCTGGAAGGTGAACCCCTGCCCGCCAAGCGGCTGCATTCACCGGTGATCTATGCCGCGCCGGGCAAGAAGTATGACGACTTCCAGCTTGCCTATGCCCTGGACCTGCTGCGCGGCCAGATGACCGTGGCATCAGTGACCAAGGACACCAACGGCTAGGACGGCGCTACTTCGCCGCCAGCTTTTCCTTCATCGAAACTGCAATGGAGTCCTTCTGGCCGCGCAGCGATGCGCCCGGCTTGATGTGATACAGGCCGTACAGGAACGCGCTGTCATTGGCGCTCATCGTTGCCAGCTTCGCGGCCGCGGTGCAGCCCGTCAGGGCCAGATTCTCGATACTGGGCAGGGTCGTACATTCTTCCAGGTTGCCGGGCTGGGACAAAGCCAGCATGGCGACATTGTCCGCCAGGGCTCCAATCTCAAAGGCGCCCAGCTTGCCGGGATCGGCTACCACCGTGACGAGGAAGAATGCGCTGGACAGGCCGTCGCCGACACGGGTGCCGTTGCTGGCCTGGGCGTCGTAATTCTGGCTCGAATGGCGATCGCGGGCGTCGATGCTCCATTTGCCGCGCAGATCCACCGTCTTGGTGACGTACCAGGCCTGGATGGGACGATTGACCTTGGCCAGCTTGTCGGCCTGGTCGCTGTTGTCATAGTAGCCGAGCATCACCGGATCCTTGGCGCGCATAGCGTCCACCAGGACCTGCGGCGTGGTGGTGAAGACAATGCTGATATTTGCCTTGCAGCCTTCCGGGTCCACCCTGGCGCCGGCGGCGGCGGCCACGGTGCGGATACGCTGCAGGATGAACTTGGAGAAGTTCGCCGGCAGGCCCGCAATGCCCGGACAAATGGGATCGTCCCAGCGCGCGATCCTGCCAAGATGGGTGGTTGCGGTATGGGATTCCACAAACGCGCTGACGGCCGTGTCATCGACGGGCTGCGCGATGGCGGCGCCCGCGCATCCCAGGGTGATGGCGGCAAGAATGGAAAAACGGCGTGTCATGATGTGGCTCCCTCAGTACCCGGCACCCTACTATTATTGTAGGCGAAATGACAGCCGGCCGCAAAGACATACATGGCGCCAGCTCGCAACGCACAGATACCGGGCGGTACTTCAATCGGGCTTCAGCGCCCGGGTCAGAAAGCGGGTGATGTTGGCCACCAGCGCCTCGCGGCAGCGGCCCGAATGATGCGCTTCACGTCCGGTCTGGTGCAGCGCCCCGGCAATGGCCTGGCCGATGATATCGGCGTCATACGTCGAACAGGCGCTGCCGTCCTGGGCGGCGCCGCGGATCATCTCCGCCCACTCCCTGCCCCATTGCATCAGCAGCGGCTGGGCCTCCTCGCCGCCGGCATCGATCATCGCAGCATCGGTCATGGCGGCGCGCAACACGCCGGGATGATTGTCGGCATATTCGCAGATCGCGCTCAAGGTCGCGGCGATGCGTTGCTCCAATGTCTGGTTGCCGGCGCGATAGTGCTGCAGGTGTCCGTCCAGTTCCTGGCGTGCATCTTCCACGAAAGACAAGAAGCATGCGCGCTTGTCGGGATAGTGAAGATAGAAAGTGCCGTGCCCCAGTCCCGCTTCGCGCGCGATATCCTGCGGGCGCGTGGCGTCATAGCCGCGCTCGACGAACAGCTTGCGCGCCGCCTGCTTGAGGCGCGCAAGACTTTCCGGCTTGCGCCGTCCATTGCGCGCAGTATCGATGCTGATGGCTTGCCCCGGCATGCTGCCTCCCGCGGCAACTCTCAAGCGAGGTTATGTCAGTGTCAATGTTGCGAGTTGTATACAGATGCTACTGCACGCGCGCGACGGCATCTTTCCAGCCTGCATACAGGCGATCGCGCTCCGGCTTTGC
>CAIUTH010000049.1 GCA_903902075.1 uncultured Alphaproteobacteria bacterium | reverse complement strand
CTCTCGGCCAGCCAGATCGCCCGCGCATTGGGCGGGGTCACCCGCAACGCCGTCATCGGCAAGGTACATCGCCTAGGCTTGGCCGGCCGCGCCAGCCCGTCGCGTTCCGAACGCCCGCGCCTGCCCATGGCGCCCAAGGTGCCGTCGGTGCGCAGCCATACCCCGCCGGCCCCGGTGGTCGAGGAAGATCCCCTGCAGCTGGAAGACGGCAGCCACGCCACGGTGCTGACCATTTCCGACCGCATGTGCCGCTGGCCGATCGGCGATCCCGCCGCATCCGAATTCCACTTCTGCGGCCACAGCCCCAAGTCCGGCTCGCCCTATTGCGAAGCCCATGCCCGCAAGGCCTATCAACCGCAGCAGACCCGCCGCGAGGTCAAGGACAACAAGGGGCGCATGGTTGGGTGAGACGCGACCGCGTAAGCGGGCAAATCGGTCCAGTGGACCGATTTGAGCGTAGAACGCCGCGAGCACAAGCGAGCGGCCGGACCGGCGGTTCAGCCAAGCTGGGACTAGCGTTTTTCATCCATCCCATGGCAAGGTTTTCGCCATGAGCGTCTATGAATTTTCCGCACCCCTGCTGAACGGTGAGCATGTCTCGCTGGGCAAGTGGCGCGGGCGCGTGTTGCTGATCGTCAACACCGCCAGCGCCTGCGGGCTGACGCCGCAATATGCCGGGCTGCAGAAGCTGCATGAAAAGCTGGAGCGCGACGGCCTGACGGTGCTGGGCTTTCCCTGCAACCAGTTCATGTCCCAGGAAATGGGGACCGAGAGCGAGATCACACGCTTCTGCCGCGAAAATTTCGGCGTCACCTTCCCCATGTTCTCGAAGGTGAACGTCAATGGCGGCAAGGCCCATCCTTTGTTTCGCCACCTAAAGAAGAAGAAGCGCGGCCTTCTGGGCACGCCCATGATCAAGTGGAATTTCACCAAGTTCCTGGTGAACCGCGAAGGCCAGACCGTGGCGCGCTACGCGCCCAAGGTTGTGCCCGAAAGCCTGGAAGGGCACATCAGAAAATTGCTTTAGGCCGCCGAGGTCGCGTTGACGTTCGCCGAGTCCAGCGAATAGCCGGCCGAGCGCACCGTGCGGATCGGATCGGCGGCGCCCTCGATGTTCAGCGCCTTGCGAAGGCGGCCGACATGCACGTCCACGGTGCGCGCTTCGACATAAACATCGCTGCCCCAAACCGCATCCAGCAGTTGCTCGCGGCTGAACACCCGGCCCGGATGCTGGATCAGGTGATCCAGCAATCGGTATTCGGTGGGACCCAGATGCACTTCAGTGCCGGCGCGGCGCACCCGGTGGGCGGCGCGGTCCATCTCGATATCGCCCACTGCGATCACGTCTTCCGCCAGCGATGGGCGGATACGGCGCAGCACGGCGCGCAGGCGCGCCAAAAGCTCGGTCATGGAGAAAGGCTTGGTCAGGTAGTCGTCGGCGCCGGTATCCAGGCCGCGAATACGGTCCGATTCCTCGCCCCGCGCCGTCAGCATGATGATCGGCACATTGCGTGTTTCCTGGCGGCCGCGCAGGCGGCGGCAGACTTCGATGCCCGAAAGCTGGGGCAGCATCCAGTCCAGCACCACTAGGTCGGGCTGTTCTTCGGCGGCAACCAAAAGCGCTTCCTCGCCATCGCGTGCTTCCAGCACCCGATAACCTTCGCGCTCCAGATTGTAGCGCAGCAGGGTGACCAGCGCGCCTTCGTCTTCGGCAACCAGGACGGTGGGTTTGCTCATGCGTGTGTCTCGTAGGGGACGGCGGTTTCACTGGTGGTGTCCGCCTTGGGGCGGTTGTTGGCCAGATGGCCGGCGCGCACCATGTGGTACACGACCTCGGCGATGTTGGTGCAGTGGTCGCCGCTGCGTTCGATATTCTTGGCGACGAACAGCAGGTGCGTGCACAGCCCGATGGTGCGCGGATCTTCCATCATGTAGGTAAGAAGTTCGCGGAACAGGCTGTTGTAGATCTCGTCGATCTCGCCATCGCGGTTCCATACCGCTTCGGCTTCCTCGGCATTGCGGTTGGAGAAGGCATCCAGCACCTGCTTGAGCTGGTTCTGCGCCGCCTTGCCCATGCGGGCGAGGCTCTGCGTCAGCCGGATCGGGGGTTCGCGGTTCAGCACCATGGCGCGCTTGGCGATGTTCTTGGCCAGATCGCCGATGCGTTCCAGTTCCGCCGCTGTCTTGATCGCCGCCAGGGTCTCGCGCAGGTCCACCGCCATGGGCTGGCGCAGGGCAAGAAGCTTCAGGGCGCGTTCTTCAATCTCCTGCTGGATCTCGTCGATGCGGGCATCGCCGCCCACGGCGCGTTCGGCCGCAGTCGAGTCGCGCCGGGCGATGGCTTCGATGGCGGCGGCGAACTGGGCCTCGGCCAGGCCGCCCATCTGGGCGACCAGCGCGGACAGGGCTTCCAGCTGCTCCCCAAAGGACTTGACGGTATGCTCGGTCATCGCGCGGTTTCCATCTGGTGTGATGCCCGCTTAAGCGGTTCACGCCACTCCTATGCGACTGTTTTATAACATTTCCGTGACAGGCTCGGGAGCGGGCGCTTTTGCTGGGATTTCTGCGGGTGCGGCCGGCAGAAAGACGGTGAAAGTGCTGCCTTCCCCCACCTGGCTTTCGATGCTGAGACGGCCCTGGTGGCGGCTTACGATGTGCTTGACGATCGCCAGGCCCAGCCCCGTGCCGCCCCGTTCGCGGGAACGTTTGACGTCCACCCGGTAGAATCGCTCGGTCAGGCGGGGGATGGCGCTGGGGGCGATGCCTTCGCCATCGTCGCGCACCGCCGCAAAGACCTGGCCGTCGGACCGGCCGACCATGATCCGCACCGTGCCGTTCTCGCGGCCATATTTGATGGCATTGTGGATCAGGTTCTGGAACAGCTGCACCAGCTCGTCCTGGTCGCCATTCACCTCGGGCACATCGGCGGCTGCGTCCACCACCACGGCAATGCCGTCCTGCGCCGCCAGCAGCTTCAGCGCCGCCGCCGCCTGGCGCACCACACTTTCCAGCCCCACCCGGCCTTGCGGCTTCACATGCTCGTTCATCTCGATGCGGCTGAGCGACAGCAGATCGTTGATCAGCCGGCGCATGCGCGCGGTTTCGTTGGTCATGATTTCCAGGAACTGCTCGCGCGCTTCGGTATCGTCCTTGGCAGGCCCGCGCAGGGTCTCAATGAACCCCGACACCGCCGCCAGCGGCGTGCGCAATTCGTGGCTGGCATTGGCGATGAAGTCGGCGCGCAACTGCTCGCTGCGCCGGACCATGGTGAGGTCGTGCAGCAGCAGCACGGTCACCGGCGGCGCCACGCTGATGCGCGTAGCATAGGCCTGGAAGTGCCGCTCCACCGGCACGGGCAAGGTGAGCGGAACGTCGGCGGACTCGCCGCGCCCCGCGCCGGCGATTGCCGCCAGCACTTCGGGATTGCGCAGAACTGACGAAGCGCGCTTGCGGTCCAGCCCCGGCCCCAGAACCTCGCGCATGAACTGATTGGCGAACAGCACCATCTCGTCATCGTCCAGCAGCATCACCGGCATGGGCAGGCGTTCGAGCAACAGGCGGGTCAGCGGCGGCAACAGCGCCAGGGGCTCGTCCGGATTCTGGTCGGGGGGCCGCAGGATCGGCTCCTGGAAAGTGACGAACTGCATGATCAGTACGGCCGCCAGCCCCAGGGCCACCAGGCCCCAGAACAGGGTCGGCCCGGCGAACACCACCGCCGCCCCGCCGGCGGTCATGCCGATGACAAGGGGCCAGGCATGGCTGCGCAGACGTGCAAGCGATTCCAGCATCCGCCCAATATAGCCTCGATTGCGACGATCCGGTAACGCCACCAGAGGTTTGCGCAAAACGGTCAAATTGTCCGTATGCGCACCGTTTGGCGGACAAAAGTGTCGCTGTGGGGCCGCCCTTGCCGACAAAAGCCCGCAGCGACCCGGCCTGGCACTGGAGTTGACGGCGGAAACGCGGCGAACCTGCCCGCAACAAAGGGGTAGCATGAGCCAGGTGATTTTGGCCGAGGACGAGACGCAGCTGCGCGGGCTGATCGCCGCCATGCTGACCGCCAAGCGCGTAACGGTGAGCGAGGCGGCCGATGGCGTTGAGGCACTGCAGCTTGTGAAGGATCAGCCCGGCGTCGCTGAAGCTGCGTCCCGAACTGAAAGTGCTGATGATGACGGCCTATGCCGCCGACCGGCCGCCGCCTTCGGCGCTGCGGGCGCGCGAGATCCGCACCCTGGTCAAGCCCTTCGATCCCGACCGGATGTGCGACCTGGTCGTGGATATGCTGTCCCGCCCCTAATCGATCTGTGATCGTCCGCGCTTGATTTCGGCGCGATGCTTCTTGCCGTCCAGGCGCTTGCGCTTGCTGGACTTGGGCACCTTGGTGGGACGACGCACCCGCTTTGGCGTGGCGGCTTCGCGGATGATCTCCACCAGCCGCTCGCGCGCATCGGCGCGGTTGCGTTCCTGCTCGCGGAATCGTTGGGCCGTGATTATCAGCTCGCGGGCCTGCGTCAGCTTTCCGCTGCGCAACAAGGCCTCGCGGGCGACATCGGTCAGGCTGGCGGAGGTCAGCACATTGAAACGCAGCTGCACCGCGCTGGACACCTTGTTGACGTTTTGCCCCCCGGGACCGGAACTGCGGATGAAGCTTTCTTCCAGCTCGCTGTCGGGAATGGAGATGCGGTGGGTGACGAAAAGGCTCATGCGCCGAACAACCTGCGCAAGGCGCTTTTGACCAACTTGCCGCCTTCGTTGCGCGGCAGGACATCCAGGCTGATCCGCAGCTGCTGGGGCACCTTGAAGGCGGCCAGCCGCGCGGCGGCGAATTCCCGCAGTTCGCCCTCGCTCACGTCGATACCGGGATGGGTCTGGACAAGCGCCGCCGGCACTTCACCCAGGATGGGATGCGGCAGGCCGATCAACGCGGCATCAGCCACCGCCGGATGCTGGACCAGAACATTCTCCACTTCGATGCAATAAATATTCTCACCGCCGCGGATCAGCATGTCTTCGCCGCGGTCCAGGATGGTGCAGAAACCTTCGCCGTCCAGCATGGCCAGATCGCCGGTTTTCAGCCAGCCATCGCGAAATGCGGCAGCCGTGGCGTCGGGACGATTCCAATAGCCTTTCACGATATTGGGACCAAAGGCCCAAAGCTCGCCCGCGGTGCCGGGGGGCTGCTCCACGCCATCCTTGAGGATTTTCAGGCCACTGACCGGCAGCGCAGGCCCGCAGCTTCCCGGCCGGTGCAGATAGTCTTCCGCCGAATGGGTGGTGCAGGTGGCGGACGTCTCGGTCATGCCCCAGCCCTGCCCCGGCATGGCGCCCAGATTTTCGCGAATGCGCCCGGCCAGCCCCGGCGGCGACGGCGCGCCGCCAAAGGTGACCAGTTGCAGCGACGACAGATTGCGGCCCCTGGCCTGTTCCAGCAGCGCCAGCGGCACGGCGGGTACCCCGCCCGTGACCGTCACGCCTTCGCGCTCGATCAGCTCCAGCGCTTCATACGCCTGGAACTTGCGCATCAGCACCAGCTTGCCGCCCGCCGCCATGTTGGGCAGCAAGACCGAAAGACTGCCGATGACATGGAAGAAGGGCACTGCCAGCAAGGTGACGCGCTGTTTCGTCGGCGGCTTCAGCGCATCGCCACGCCGCAGCGCATTGCGCGCCTCGGAAAAGGCGCGGCGAAGATGTTGGTGGTCAGCGAGCGATGCGTACCCAGCGCGCCTTTGGGCGCGCCGGTGGTACCGGAGGTATAGAAGATGGTGGCGTCATCTTCCGGCGACAGCGGGACATCGGGCATCACCCCTTCCGGCAAATCCGCCCAATGACCCGGCGTGCCGATCACATCTTCCAGCACCGTCACGCCGGCCGGCGCATTGGCGGCGCGGGTGACAAAGACTTGCGCCGGCGGCAGATCGGCCAGCCGCGCCAGGCGCTCCGCATCGGCAAAAACAAAGCGGGCGCCGGAATCCAGGATGGCATAGGCAAGTTCGGTACCGGTCCACCAGGCGTTCAGCGGCACGGCGATGGCGCCGGCCAGCAAGGCCCCCATGAACACCACCGGCCATTCCGGCAGGTTGCGCATCACCAGCGCGACACGGTCGCCTTTTTGCAAACCGCGCCCGGCCAGCCGCGCCGCCACCGCCAAGGCGGCGCGGGCGAACGCGTCGTAGCTGACGCACTCCTGCCCATAGACCAGGAATTCCCGCGCGCCATGAGTGCGCGCCCGGGCAAAGGCTTCAGCCGCCGTGGCCGGGACGTGCTTCCACACCACCGTCGCCTGCCCGCGCACCATCACTTGCACGGTCTCGAACGGGGCGCCCGGCGCGGTCAGGCGCGCATGCGCCTGTGCCAGGGTCATTGCCGGCCAGTTTTGGGACCTGTCATTCATCACTGGGCTTAGTATAACCGCAGCCATGACCACGGCATCGGGTTTTTCGGAACAAAAGCTGTCGCGCATCCCGCAGATGCTGGAAGGCCAGATCGCGACCGGCGCCCTGCCCGGCGCCCTGACCCTGATCTGGCGGCGCGGCGCCATCGCCCATCTCAGCCTGCTGGGCGAGATCGACCGCGAAAACCACGCGCCCATGCGCGAGGACGCGATCTTCCGGCTATATTCCATGACCAAGCCGGTCACCAGCGTGGCGCTGCTGATGCTGCTGGAGCAGGGCCGCATCGGGCTGGACGATCCGGTGGCGCGCTTTATTCCGCAGTTCGCCGACCTGAAACTGGTCGATGGCAGCACACCCTCGCGCGCCATGACCGTGCGCGACCTGATGCGCCACACCGCCGGCTTTACCTACGGCTTTCACAACCGCACGCCGATCGACGCCGCCTATCGCGCCTTGCGCATTTCCGAAATGGATACGCCGGGCGGCCTGCCCGCGATGATCGCGCAACTGGCAAGCCTGCCGCTGGAATATTCGCCGGGCGATCGCTGGATCTATTCGGTGGCGACCGACGTGCTGGGGTACCTGGTGCAGATCGTGTCCGGCCAAGGTTACGCGGACTTTGTGCGGCAAAACATCCTGACGCCGCTGACAATGACCGATACCGATTTTGCGCTGCCTCAAAGCAAGCAAGGCCGTTTTGCAGCCTGCTATGTGCAGAAAGACGCGAAACTGGAGCTTTTCGATTCCTATCCCAATGCCAATTATTTTGCGCCGCCAAAGTTGGAATCCGGCGGCGGGGGTCTTGCCGGCACGGCTGCCGATTATCTGCGCTTCTGCCGCATGTTGCTGAACAAGGGCGAGCTGGACGGGGTGCGGTTGCTGAAACCCGAAACCGTGGCCCTGATGACCCGCAACCAGCTTCCGGGCGGCAAAGAGATCGCGGACTTGTCACCCGCCGCTGATGCCTTCAACGAAAGCGGATATCGCGGCATCGGCTTCGGGCTGGGTGTGGCGGTGACCCTGGACCCGGCGCGGGTGGGCATTCCGGGCTCAGCCGGGGAGTTCGCCTGGGGCGGCATGGCCTCCACTGCCTTCTTTGTGGACCCCGCCCAGGACATGGCCGTGATATTCATGACCCAGGTGATCACGGACACCGCACGGCGGGTGAAATTGCGCCGCGACCTTCGCACCCTGATTTACGAGGCAATGACGGATGCTTGAGACACTGCCCATCGCCAGCTGGACCGGACCCTATGCCCCGGAAATAAAGGCCCGCGCGCTCGCAGGCCTGGAAGGTGGCGCCGTGCTGTTTTTCCCGAACCTGGCCTTCGCATTGGCGGAAAAGGAAAAACAATTCCTGGATGTAAGGGTCTCGGACGGCAAGGCCAAGAACATCTCGCTGGATCCCAGCGGCAAGCTGCAGTCCACCTCCCTGACCGGCAAACCCGCCAAGGACCTGGCGGCGATGATGGCGCGCTTCGCGGACAGCACGTCATCGCTGGTCGCCGGCCTTCTGCCCTATCGCGATATCGAGCGCGCCCGCACGTCCTACCGTCCGGTGCAGGTGAAGGGCCGCAGCCAGTCCAAGATCAGTGACGACCGGTTGCTGCATATCGATGCCTTTCCCTCCCGTCCCATGCGGGGGCGCCGCATCCTGCGCTTCTTCGCCAATGTCGCGCCCACCTCGCCGCGCCACTGGCATGTCGGCGAGCCGTTCGAGGATTTTGCGCGCACCTTCCTGCCCAAGGTTGGCCCTCATATACCCGGCAAGTCCTGGCTGTTCGACAAGCTGGGTGTCACCCGCGGCCGCCGCAGCCTGTATGATGAGCTGATGCTGTCGCTGCACGACACCGCCAAGCTGGATGACGCTTTCCAGAAAAGCAGCCCGCATCAGAAAGTCGAGTTTCCACCCGGAAGCTGCTGGCTGGTCTTCACCGACATGGTGCTGCATGCGGCGATGGGCGGGGAATTCGCGCTAGAGCAGACCTTCCACCTGGAT
>CAIUTH010000048.1 GCA_903902075.1 uncultured Alphaproteobacteria bacterium | reverse complement strand
TTCGCCCATTCGCTCAAATTGGTCTTGCCCAGGATCACCGCGCCCGCCGCCCGCAGCCGCGCCACCAACGGCGCATCGCGGTGGGTGACATTGCCCGCCAGCGCCAGAGACCCTGCCGTGGTGGGCATGGGATCGGCGGTTTCGATATTGTCCTTCACCAATATGGGAATGCCGTGCAGCGGTCCGCGCGCGCCCTTGGCCTTACGTTCGGCATCCAGCGCTGTGGCGTCGGCGATGGCATTGGGATTGACGGCGATAATGGCGTGCAGCTGGGGCCCGCTGCGATCCA
Source organism: uncultured Alphaproteobacteria bacterium (assembly GCA_903902075.1). GTDB lineage: Bacteria > Pseudomonadota > Alphaproteobacteria > Micropepsales > Micropepsaceae > Rhizomicrobium. Next base: position 3,816 of record CAIUTH010000048.1, on the reverse strand, counting down.
ACGCATCGATACGCGCGATATAGGCCTGCACCAGCTCGGCGGCGCTGACCCGGCCCGCCGCCATGTCGGCCTGCAAGGTAGCGATGTCCCTTTCCGCGACCTCGTAGGGCGTGGCCCAGGCCTGGCCCGTCAAAGCCGCCAGGATGGCGATGGAGAGAAGAAATTTCATGGCACCCCCGTGCCCAATTGCAGCGCGGAGCCTGTCCAAAGTCAAAGCGAGATGCCTCGCGGCCGCTAAACCTTTGCGCAGGCTGCGATAAAATGGGTTGTGACTGACGCGGCGCCTGTGTTTTTCGTCCGTCAGGACGGCGAGAACCCACGAGACTGTCAGCCCATGATCCGCGCTCAGCTGCCCCAGGCTCTGGCCCGCCTCGAAGTCAGCCATGATGCGGCGGTTTCTGTCGGTCTTGGGCGGTATGGGGGCACCGGTCTTTCCATGATGTGCCGAAGCCAGGGAAGGGCTTCGAAATAGAGGGAACTCCGCCTTGGGGCGTAAGTTACCGCCGCGCCGGATTTGTGCGGCCCCTGTGAGGCTTACCCACGCCTTCACGATCGGTTCCCTCAACGGAAGAAGCTGATCACGGCCTGGCGGGTATTCTTGTCGCCCACCGCCGACATGTGATCTCGGCCGGTAATCGTGACCGCACGTCCATCGGCCAATGCCGCGGCCAAGGGCTCGGCAGCGCCAGCGGTATCATCCTTGTCGCCATCCACCACCAACACCGGGCGCCGTAACCGCGACAGAGTCTCAGGCGCAAGGCGCGGCGACATCGCCCGCATGCAGGCGGCCAAAGCGAAGCGATCCTTGCCCGGCTGATCAGCAAAGGCGCGAAACATTTTAGCCCGTGGATCGATTATGCTGTCCTTGTCCGGCGTCAGCAGCGCATCGGCCAAAGCGGTGCGCGCTTGCGGCGATGTGATGCGATCCTTCAGATAGGTCTCGCCCACACCCGCGATGGCGAGCTTGATGACACGCTCCGGATGCGCCGCCAACAGGCGAAGTCCGATGAATCCGCCCATCGAGTAACCGCAGATCAGCGCACTAGGAAGATCGCACGCCGCCATCACCGCGATCACGTCATCGGCCATGCGGTCATGGCCATAGGCTTCCGGCTCATATGGCTTTCCGCTATCGCCATGGCCGCGGCAGTCCATCGCCACAATGGAAAAGCCCGCCTCGGTCAGGCCGCCATACCAGCCAGTGGACTTCCAGTTCTGCAGCCGGCTGGAGCCGAATCCATGCACCAGCACAATGGCCGGGCCTTCGCCGTGACGCTCATAGGCCAGGGCCATGCCGTCCGCAGCGTGGGTCAATTCGGGCATGACAAACTCTCCATCCGGGCAAACTGGCAAAGGGCGAACCTTCTGTCTATAAAGCCAAGCATGAAAAAATACCTCTTCCTGGCGGGCGTGAACGGTGCCATCGCTGTGCTGGCGGGGGCCTTCGCAGCCCATGCCTTGGGATCGCGCCTGGATCCACGCATGCTGACGGCGTTCAGCACCGGCGCCACCTATCACCTGGTACACTCACTGGCGCTGGGCATCGCCGCGCTGGCGGCGCGCGGCGCGGCGCGACGGCGGGCCCTGATCGCGGCGGTATTGTTTGTGGCCGGCATCATCCTGTTCTGCTTCTCGCTCTACCTGTTGGCGCTGACGGGCTGGGTGGTTTTTGCCTTTGCCACGCCGGTGGGCGGCATCGCCTTTGTCGCCGGCTGGATTATGCTGGCGCTGGCGGGCCTGAAATTGGAGTAGTCGTGAAGAAGTTTGTTTTGCTGTTGCTGCTGACTTCCTCCCCTGCTTTCGCCCATGCCAAGCTTGTCGGCTACGATCCCGCCGCCAATGCCAGCGTGAAATCGCCAACCATGATCAAGCTGAAATTTTCAGAAAGTCTGGAGCCCGCCTTCAGCACCGCCAGCCTCAGCGATAGCGCCGGCAAGATCTTGCCGGTGCCAAAGTCGGTGGGGGGCGCCACCATCACCCTGCTGCCGATCGGGCTGAAGCCCGGCGCCTATCACGTCAATTGGCAGGCAGTAGGCCATGATACCCACAAGCTCAGCGGCAGCTTCGTCTTCAAGGTCATTCCGTGATCCTGGGTGCGGCGCGCGGCGTCTATTACGTCGCCACGATGTTGCTGTTCGGCGGAAGCGCCTTCGAGACATTGCTGCGCGCAAAACTGCCCGTCATCACGCCGCTGCGGTGGCAGTCCTTGCGCTGGGCAGTCCTGATCCTGGCGCTGCTGGCGGCCCTGGCCTGGCTAGGACTGGCGGCGCGGCAGATGGCGGATCGGTTGGACGGGCAAATCCTGGCCCGGACCGCCACCGACACACTGTTCGGCCAAATATTCCTGCTGCGACTGGTGTCGTTGCTGGGCCTGACGTTGCTGATGACCTTCCGCCGCTGCCGCAAGTTGGCCGTGGCGCTGGCAGCGCTGGCGCTGGCCCTGCCTGCCGCCACCAGCCATGCCGCGCAGGCCAGTCCCGCCGGCTTCATCGCCATCGGCGCAACTTTGGACGGCGTGCATCTGCTGGCATGCGGCTTCTGGATCGGCGGGCTGGCGGTTTTGGCGATGCTGTTTCGGCGCAAGGAGCCCAACATCCATTTAGCCCTGTCGCTGTTCTCGGACGGGGCAATAGTGGCGGTGATGCTGCTGGTGATGACGGGGCTAATCAATGCCGCCTCAATCCTGCTGGGCCATGGCACGCCGGCACCACTTTATCTGGGCGTGCTGGGCACCAAGCTGGCGTTGGTGGCGGTCATGCTGGGACTAGCTGCGATCAACCGCTTCAGGCTGATGCCGCGCGCGTACGACAGTATGATCCCCCGCAACGCCGCCCTCGAACTGGGACTGGGGCTTACTGTCGTGATGCTGGCGGGAGCACTGGGGCATTTGCAGCCGGTACTGTAGGAGAAATGAACTCCCGCGGCACTTGGGTTTCGCGCGCCACGGCGTCCTTGTCGCGCGGCACCTTCACGCGATCGAGCGTAGGCGCCAGATCCAGCAAGGCACCTTCAATGTCCAAAAAAAGGGCCGTGTTTTCACTAACCTGCGACACCATCAGGACTTTCTTTTCGCTGCGGCCCGCGCTTCACAAAACAGCAATTGAATGCGCTCCGATCCAATAGGATTGAAGCGCACGGCTAGGCCATCAGGTTCCGTATTTCTTCAGGCGGACCCAGACAAACGCGCCACCTTCCATCCCCGCACTATTGGAAACGATGGATACATTGCGCGGTAGCTTGAACTTCACATCGGAGGAGTTGCCGCCACCAAGATACAAATGGTCATAGTTGAACACGGTCTGCAAAACAGCAATCAATCTCTTTATGCGCTTGTTCCAGCGCGCGTTGCCGATTTTTCGGCGGGTTGCATCACCCAACACCACGTCGAAATCATCCTTGGGATGCATCGCCAGATGCGCCAAGTCCATGTGCGGCATCAACTCGCCGTCACGAAACCAGGCGGTGCCGAACCCAGTCCCCAGAGTACAGACCAGTTCCAGCCCCTCGCCATTGATCACCGCCAGGCCCTGGACGTCGGCATCATTGAGCAGCTTGACTGGTTTCTTAAATTTCTTCTGCATAACCGCCGCTAGGGCAAAACCTTTCCAGTCCTCTGTGCCGAAATTTGGCGCGCTTACAACCTTTCCGTGCTTGACCGCGCCAGGAAATCCGATAGTGACTTTGTCATACGTTCCCAATGGCGCCACCAGCTTGACCAGCGCTGCCACGATCTGGCGCGGCTTGCGTTTCTCGGGCGTCTTCACCCGCACCCGTTTGGAAACATATCGCCCGCGAGGGGTGATAATCGCGGCCTTG
>CAIUTH010000047.1 GCA_903902075.1 uncultured Alphaproteobacteria bacterium | reverse complement strand
TGGCCTTCACCCTCCACCGGCTTGAGCAGGGTGGCGCAGAGCGCCGGCGACAGCACCAGCGCCACCAGGATCGACAGGGTCATGGCCGAGACGATGGTAATGGAGAACTGGCGATAGATGATGCCGGTGGAACCGCCGAAGAAGGCCATGGGCAGGAACACCGCTGTCAGCACCAGGCCGATGCCGATCAAGGCGCCGGTGATTTCGCTCATGCTCTTGAGGGTGGCGTCGCGGGGCGACAGCCGCTCCTCATGCATGATGCGTTCGACATTTTCCACCACCACGATGGCGTCGTCGACCAAAAGGCCGATCACCAGCACCAGCGCAAACAGGGTCAATGTGTTGATGGAATAGCCCGCGACCGCCAGCACGCCGAAGGTGCCCAGCAGCACCACCGGCACGGCGATGGCCGGAATCAGGGTGGCGCGCCAGTTCTGCAGGAAGATGTACATCACCAGCACCACCAGGGCGATGGCTTCGATCAGGGTCACGATCACGTCATGGATCGACAGGCGGATGAAGGTGGTGTTGTCGACCGGATAGACCAGCTTCATGCCCGGCGGCAGCGAGGCCTTCAGTTCGTCGGCCTTCTTCTTGACCGCATCCACGGTCTTGAGCGCATTGGCGCCCGGCGCCAGGTTGATGGGAATACCGGCGGCGGGATAGCCGTTGAACAGGCTGGCGATGGCATAGGTTTCTGCGCCCAGTTCGACGCGCGCGACATCGGCCAGGCGCACCACCGCGCCTGACGGCGCTGTTTTCAGGATGATGTTGCGGAACTGCTCGGGCGTCTGCAGCCGCGACTGTGCGGTGACGGTGGCGTTGATCGCCGCGCCCGGGACGGCAGGCTGGGCGCCGATCTGGCCGGCCGAGACCTGCACGTTCTGGGTCTGGATGGCGGCATAGACGTCCGACGGCTGAAGGTTGAAATTGTGCAGCTTGAACGGGTCCAGCCAGATGCGCATGGCATACTGGGCGCCGAACACGCGGGTGGAGCCGACGCCGGGCACGCGGCTCAGCGGGTCCTGCATCTTGGACGTGATGAAGTCGGAAATATCGACATTGGTGTAGCGGCCGGTATCGTCATAGACGCCGACCACCACGATGAAGTTGGGCGTATTCTTGGCGACCACGACGCCCAGCTGCTGCACGGCGGTGGGCAGCAGCGGCACGGCGGCCTGCACCTTGTTCTGCACCTGCACCTGGGCGATGTCGGGATTGGTGCCGGCCGCGAAGGTGGCGGTGATCAGCACGGTGCCGTCGGCGTTGGACTGGGACGAGAAATACAGAAGATTGTCCAGTCCGGTCAGCTGCTGCTCGATCACCTGGGTGACGGAGTTCTGCAGGCTTTCGGAGTCGGCGCCGGGATAGACGGCGTTGATCACCACCGAGGGCGGAGCGATGGCGGGATACTGTTCGATCGGCAGGCTGAAGGCGGCGATGCCGCCGGCCAGCATGATGACCACGGCAAGCACCCAGGCGAAAACCGGGCGATCAATGAAAAAGCGCGATAGATTCATTTAGTGGGCTGCCGGGTTGCTGGGCTGCGGTGCGGGCGCGACGCCTGCGGGTTGGGGGTTGACCGGCGCATCGGGCATCGCCTTGGCCAGGCCTTCGGTGATCAGCCGGTCGCCGGCTTTCAGGCCTTCCAGGATCTGCCACTGGTTGCCGACGGCGCGGCCCGTCTTGAGAACCTTCAGGCGCGCTATATTCTTGTCGTCGATCACCAGCGCGGTGGGCTCGCCCTTCTGGTTGTGGCCGACGGCATTCTGCGGCACCAGAATTCCATGCGGGTCCACGCCCTGGTTGATGGTGGCGCGCACATACAGACCCGGCAGCAGCAGGTTTTCCGGATTGGGGAAGATGGCCCGCAGCTGCACCGCGCCGGTGGCGGGGTCCACCGTCACGTCGGTGAATTGCAGGTGGCCCTTCAGGGGATAGGTGCTGCCGTCATCCAGTTTGAGCGAGACTTCGGCGGTCAGTGCGCCGCCCGAATTGGCATTGCCTTCCTGGATGGCGCGCTTCAGCGCCACCAGCTCGGCGCTGGACTGGTTCACATCGACATAGATGGGATCGAGCGTCGACACGGTGGTCAGGGCGGTCGCCTGCTGCGCCGTCACGAGCGCGCCTTCGGTGACGGTCGAGGCGCCGATGCGTCCGGTGATGGGCGAGAGGATGCGGGTATAGTTCAGGTTGATGCGGGCGCTGTCGGCATTGGCCTTGGCCTGGAGATAGGCGGCGCGGGCATCGTCGGCATCCTGCGGCGCGATGGCATTCTCCGACAGCAGCCGCTGGTAGCGCTCCGCCTTCACCTTGGTGGAAGCCAGGGTCGCGAGCGTGCTGTCATAAACGGCGCGATAAGGCGCCGGATCGATCTGGTAGAGCGGCTGGCCCGCCTTGACGGTCGAGCCTTCCACGAACAGGCGCTTCAGCACGATGCCGTTGATCTGGGGACGGATCTCGGACACGGCGAAGGGATGGGTGCGGCCCGGCAGTTCGACGGTCAGCGCAACCGGCTGTTCGGCGATTGTGACGAAGCCCACGGCGGGCGGGGGCATCTGTTGCTGCGGAGGACGGCCGCAACCGGCCAGGACAAGAAGGGTGGCCATGCCAATGGTCAGCGATGGCAAAAAGCGACGCGACATCAATACCCCCGAAAAAATCACGGATCAGGATGACGTTCGGCCAAGGCCGTCCCAGACATCCCAAGACAAATAAAGGTCCCCATGGCGGCGATGACCGCCGGAGCTCTTACATATGTGCGGCTGCGAGAATTGGAAGGGCGGAATTGGACCAAAGTGCGGCCAACGCCGATTCTACGCCGTTTACGTTGTCAATTTGACACAAGCGTGCCTTGGTCGCCCGCCGTACGATGGGATCGGCGGGATATAAGGCCTGCTCAACATACCATCCCAAATGTTTGCGGAAGACTTTAAGGCCCAGCGCATCACCATAGAAGCGCAACGTGTCTGTGAAATGTTCAAGCGCGATGCCCAATCGGGAGGCAATGTCGGGCTCGATGGCCGTTCCATCTGTATTCAGGGCCTTGTCCAGCGCGGCGGCGATCCAGGGCCGGCCATAGGCGCCGCGTCCGATCATCAGTGCATCGGCGCCGGACTGCGCCAGCGCGGCGCGCGCCGATACCGCATCGATGATGTCGCCGTTCACGATCACCGGAATGGACACGGCCTTCTTCACCTGCGCCACCGCGCGCCAGTCGGCCTTGCCGCCATAGAACTGGTTGCGGGTGCGGCCATGCACGGTGATGGCTTTCACGCCCAGGCTCTGCGCCATCGCTGCAATCTCGGGGGCATTGCGGTTCTTGTCATCCCAGCCCAGCCGCATCTTCAGGGTGACGGGACGGGAGGTGGCGTTCACCGCCGCATCGATCAGCCGCGCCGCCAATTGAGGTTCGCGCATCAGGGCCGAACCGGACAGTGCGCCGGTCACTTCCTTGGCCGGGCATCCCATGTTGAAGTCGATGATGTCGGCGCCGGCCTCTTCCGCCAGCTTCGCTCCTTTGGCGATCCATTCGGGGGTGCGGCCGACCAGCTGGATGACCATCAGGGGCAAGCCGTCGCCGATGGCGGCGCGGCGCACGACATCGGGACGGCCGCGCGCAAAACTGTCACAGGCCACCATCTCGGTCGCCACATAGGGCGCGCCGCAGGCCGACGCGATGCGGCGGAACGGCAGGTCGGACACGCCCGTCATGGGCGCGGTCAGCACCCGGCCGGGAATGATGACGTCACCGATCTGCAGGCTGGAAGGCATGGGCGGGGAAATACGCCCGCCCAGCTTCAAAGTCGAGCCTAGCTGCCGGCCTTGTGGATGCGGCCGGGACCTGCGATCCGCGTGTCCAGCTTGGGCGGATTGCTGTGCAGGGTTACTTCGCTGGGCCCGGCAATTTCCACAATCGCTTCCTCGGCCGGAGCGATATCGGCCTTGTTGACCCCGGCCATGTCGATATGGACCTTGCGTCCGGTGACCTGGCCGAAATCGGCCCTGCTGACACCGGCCATCTTGATCTCCAGATCGTCCACCTTGCCATTGGCCTTGATGGTGCCCACGCCGGCCATCTCGATCCTGAGGCTGGCCTGGTTCAGCCCATCCAGGTTCATCTTGCCGGTGCCGGTGAGAATGAATTTTTCGAATTTGCGGCCGGGCAGGGTGATGGCCACGTCGTTGTTGCGCTCGCGCCAGCCGCGGCAATCCAGCCGGATCATGCCGTCCTTGATGCGCAGATGCGCCAGCACCGCGGGATCGCCGCTGGCATGGACCTTGTCGTCATTGCCCGGCGCATAATTGGCGGCGCCGCGGATGGCGATGCCGGCATGATCGCTGCCGTCCCAGTCCAGTGTCCGGCTGGTGGCTGTTGCACCCGATGCCTCGCAGCGCGGACTGCCGTCGAACAGCGGAAAATCCATGCCGCCGAAATCGCGCGCGCCGATCGCGGCCCCCGCACCGATGCAGATGGCCGAAGTGGTCAGGCCGATAATGGCGATTTTGGAGGGCATCTCAGCCGCCGGCGCCGACATTGTGGATGCGGCCCGATCCGGCGATATGGGTTTCCAGCTTCTTCGGATTGGTGTGCAGATTGACGTCGCCCGAGCCGGCGACATGGATGTCGGCTTCATCCGTGGGGGCGATATCGGTGTTGCCGCTGCCGGCGATATGGACTTCGGTGATGCGCGCCTCGACATGGGTGGTGTCCACGTCGCCGGAACCGGCGATGTGAATCTCGGTGTGCTCGACCTTGCCGTCGGCCTTGATGTTGCCGCTGCCGGCGATGGAAAGCTTCACCCGTTCCTGATTGAGGTTCTGCAGCACGAGGTTGCCGCTGCCGGCGATGCCGAACTTCTTGAATTCCCGGCCCGGCAGGGTGATCTGCAGATCGCGCGACAGGTGCCCATTGCAGTCCAACTCGATCTTGCCATCGCGCACCCGCAGGTGCGCGAGCGTCTGGGGATTGCCGCTGGCATGCACCTTGTTGTCGGTGCCTGGCGTATAGGTGGCATGGCCGCCGACCGACAGGCTCACACGGTCGCTGTCGTCCCATGCCATCTCGCGGCTGGTGGCGTTGGCGCTTTCGATCCGTTCGCAGCGCGGCCGGTCGCCGAACATGGACAGGTCCACGCCATCGAAACCCTTGCCGAACTCGTTGCCGCCGATGGCGGCGGCGGCACCCATGCAGACGGCCGAGGCGCTGAGGCCGATGACGGCGAGCTTGTGAACCATGATGTCCTTCTTTGGGTCTGAAGTGGGCTAGATGGACTTGTTGGCGGTGTCGAACAGGCGAAAGTGCAGCCGTGCGTAACGGATCAGCAGCTTGGCGATGATGTCCATCAGCAGCAGGAGCAGCGCGCCGCCGCCGATGGCGCCGCTGATCAGGCCCAGCGCAATGAGCAGCTGCATGGCGGCATTGCCCATTACGCCGTGCCAGCCGAAGGGCAGGAGGTTGAACAGCAGGAAGGAGCCGCCCACCACCAGACCGAGACATGCGATGGACAGGCCGAAGAATATCGCCGCCAGGCCGCACAGCAGGGGCAGCAGGATGATGAAGTCGATGGTGGCCAGCCCCAGCAGCGCCAGCACCACGCCCACGAAATTGCCGGGATTGCGATGCTCCTCCCAGCGGCGAAATCCGACTTCCGCCCGCAGCTCGCGCGCCAGGCGCGCGGGTTCGCCCAGCGCGGCGGCGACTTCATCTTCGGTGCGGCCATCCGCCAACCCGTCGGCGAAATGGCTTTCATAGTCGCGCAGTATGTCGCTGATGTCGGTGTGATGCAGGCCCGACAAGCCGTCGCGAAGTTGCGCCATGAAATGTGCGCGGTTCATGTTGCGTCTCCCAGAATTTTGCGCACGGCGGTCTCGAACACGATCCACTCGGAGACCTGTGCCTTCAGCGCGTTGGCGCCGCTTTTCGTCAGCTTGTAATATTTGCGCGGCGGGCCGCTGCCCGATTCCTGCAGATAGGTCGAGACCAGGCCGTCATTCTGCATCCGGCGCATCAGGGGATAGATGGTGCCTTCGCCCATGCCCACCGCCTCGGCCATGCGGCTGGCGATGTCATAGGCGTAGTTGTCGCCCTTGGAGAGCAGCGCCAGCACGCACATCTCCAGGACGCCTTTTTTCAGTTGGATCTGCAGCGATTCCGTCATGGGCTATTGTATATCACATGGTACCTTGCCGTGCAAGGTACCATTCGGTCGGGTTTCCGTTTCCCGGCTCTTAAGGCTTTTGGGGCTAAAACCGGGGCTATGAGCCTGTCCAACCTCCTGAAAACCAAGCTGACCAGCCTGATGGCCCGCAAACTGGCGGTTCGCCCCGCCCGGCTGGCGGGGCACCGGCCAGTGGCCTCCATCAGTTACGACGACTTTCCCAAGAATGCCTGGACCCTGGCCGCCCATGCCGCAGTGCTGCATCTGGACGGCATCGCGCGCCGCCCACTGCCGCGGAAACTCTCCGGCGTCTATGACAGCACCCGCGTCGAGGACGATCCTTTGTTCTGCAACACCGCGCCCGCCGTGCCGGTGCCCCATTCGCGCCGCAACGACATTGCCGAGAGCGATCTAGTGGCCAGGGGCTACCGTGTGCTGTCGCATCTGGAGAATGGTCAAACCGATATCTTCACCCGCGAACCGCCGGGCCAGAGCCGCTTTGTCTTCTTCCAGGGCCATCCCGAATATGATCCGGGCACCCTGGGCCGCGAATATCTGCGTGACATGGGCCGCTTCCTGCGCGGCGAAAGCACCGAGCGCCCGATACTGCCGGAAAATTACTTCGACCGCGCCACCGAGGATCGGCTGACGGCCATGGCCGGTGAAACCGACATGGCGCGCTTCAATGAGATCGTCACCAGCGCCCTGCCGCGCCAGATGTGGCGCAGCAACACCATCAAGCTGTTCGGCAACTGGCTGACATTGGTGGCCGCCGCCAAGGCGCGCCGCGCCTCCTCGCGCAGTGTGCATACCCGCCGCCGCGCGTCTTAGGCCGTCGGAACAGCGTCGAACGCGATTGTGGTGCGCGGCTGGGTGTCGCGGAACGGCACCGTGCCGTGCCACATATAGGACGGAAACAGCACCAGCCGCCCGGCGCGCGGCTGAATGGCGCGGCGGATCGGGTCTTTCAGGTCCACGTCCAGCGCCGGCTCGCCGAACTTGATCCAGCCCTGCCGACCCTGTGTGTCTTCGACCGCCCTGGGCAGCGCCACGTAATAGCAGGAGCTGATCCAGCCTTCGGGATGGATATGGTTGGTGTGGAAACCGCAGTCTTTCAGACGCGACGACCAGGAGCCGGTATAATCGAAACCGCGCGCCCGGCGCGAGAGCAGGGGATGGCTCTCGTCCGGCTTCATTTCGCTGATGTAGCGGCCGACCGCCTCGCGAATGCGCCGCTGGATTTTTTCCACCAGCACATGGCCTGCGCCGAACAGCTTGTCGGGTGTCTGGCTGCCGTTTCGCAGTGACTGGTCCAGATATTCGCGGGTGGTGGGATGCACCCGGTCCAGCCAGGCATTTAGTTCGGCGTTGAAGCTTTCCACGTCGGAAAAGCCTTCCGGCGGCTCCAGGTCATAAGCCTTGATCAGTGTGTCATAGCCGCTCAGCGCCTCGTCGCGTTCATCGCCCAGCATGCGCCAGGCGGTGCCCAGCATGGCCAGCGCCACCTGGTCGTGCGGCGCCAGCATCAGGCTTTTCTCGCACAGGGCCGCACCGCGCTGCGGATCGCCCGAGAGGATCGCGCCTTCCGCGGCGCAGCTCAACAGATTTGCGTCTTCGCCAAACCTGGCCATCACCTCGTCGAAGACCTTCAGGGCCTCGGCCGGACGCTTCATCAGGTTCAGGGCATTTCCCACCCCGGTGGCGATCGCCTTGTCGTCCGGCGCCAGCGCCTGGGCGGCACGGTAAACCTCCAAAGCCTCCTCACCCCGCTTTTCATGGGTGAGGAAGTACGCCTTGGACATCAGAATTTCGGCCGTCTTCGGCGCCTGGTCGTAGGACTTGAGGTAATCCTCATGCCCGAGCCGGTACAGCAGATCGTTGTGGAATTTGTGCCATTGCGGATTGGCCGGATCGCGCGCCACCAGGTCCCGCGATATCCGGACCGCTTCGTCATAGCGTTTCAGGTCCTGCAGGATTTCCGCACGGATGGCTTCAGACACCGGATCGGGGTCCAGCGCCACCGCGCTTTCATAATGGGTCAGCGCTTCTTCATTCTTGTGTTGCCGGCGCAGCGCCAGGCCCAGCCTCTGATGCAGCGCGCCGCGCCCATCTGCAGACGCCACGCCCTCCAGTGCTTCGCGCAAGGGCAGCTCGGCCTCGGCCGGCCGCCTGGCCGCCAGCAGCACATCGCCCAGCGACAGCCGCGCACGGACATTTTCCGGCATCACCCGCAGCCATTGGCGCGCCAAAGTCTCGGCTTCTTTCAGATCGCCCATGTCCTGGAATGCGTTGATCGCCTCGAAATAGGCTTCGCCATAATCGGGCTTCAATGCGATGGCGGCTTTGAATGCCCGGGCCGCTTCCTCGTTGCGCTGCAGCCAGCGCAGCGCCGTGCCGTGGCTGAAGGCCAGCAGTGCCGCGCGCGGATCGGCGGCGCGGGCGCGGGCAAAAAGTCCGGCGGCGTCTTCATGGCGCTGCTGGTGCATGCGCACCAGCCCGGCCAGGTGCAGCACGCGCGGATCATCCTGTGTCAGCAGGGGAGCCAGCGCCCGGTCGGCCACCCCGGTGTCGCCCATCCGCAGTGCCTGACTCGCGGTTCCGAGGGCCTGCAAAAGGGCCGGATTTGCCTGTGTGGTCATCATGGCGGCACCCTATAGGAGCCGGGCAGGGCCTGTCAGAACAAATGCTTGACGCATCGTCACGATTAACACTTATGATTTCAAGGAGTTGATAAAATTGCGACATGATTTCTAATTGTCGCAAATTGTCAGGGAACGCCCCTTCCCCCCTCGCAGCCCGAGTTTTAATAAGTATCTACGGGCGGGGGCTCCCACAGACGTGACCATGCATTCGCTATTCCTGGATATCGGTTGGTTTTTGGCTGCGATCGCGGCAGTCGGCACTTTCTATGCGCTGTTGTCCGCCGTGCTGGTCGGCCGCTTCATGCAGGAAGCGCCGCGCGCGCCCGCCGCAAGCCCCGCTGTCACCATCCTCAAGCCCCTGCACCAGGGCGAGCCCGACCTGGCGCGCAACCTGGAGACTTTCTTTGCCCAGGATTACGCCGGCGACGTGCAGATCCTGTTCGGCGTGCATGACCAGGCCGATCCCGCCATCGATATCGTGCGCGCGCTGCAGGCAAAGTATCCGCATATGGACACGGCCATCGTGGCGGACACGGCGCTGTATGGCGCCAATGCCAAGATTTCCAACCTGATCAACATGCTGCCGGCCGCGCGCCATGACACACTGGTGCTGTCGGACAGCGATATCGCCGTGGGCCCCAAATGGTTGGCCCAGGTGACCGCTGCTCTGGCGCGCCCCGGTGTCGGCATCGTCACCTGCCTCTATACCGGCGAACCGGCCAAGGATGGTCATAAGTTGTGGTCGTCGCTGGCGGCGATGGGCATGTCCTATACCTTCCTGCCCAATGCGGTGCTGGGCACCAGCCTGGGCCTTGCCACGCCCTGTTTCGGTTCGACCATCGCGCTCAAGCGCCAGACGCTGGAGGAGGTCGGCGGTTTCGCCGCCTTCGCCGATCAGCTGGCCGATGATTACGAGATGGGCCGCGCCGTGCGCGCCAAGGGTTACACATTGGCAATCCCGGCCATGGGCGTTGGCCATACAGCGGCGGAAAATTCGGTTCGGGAACTGATACGCCATGAGCTGCGCTGGACCCGCACCATCCGTCTGGTCAATCCGGCCGGTCACCTGGGCAGTTTTGTCACCCATGGCTTCGTCTTTGCCCTGATGGCCGTCCTGTTCCTGGATGCTAACGCTGTCAGCCTGGCCCTGTTGGCCGCAGCGCTGGGCGCGCGGTTGCTGCTGAAAGCCCGGATTGACGGGCATTTTGGCACCAATGGCGGGCCATACTGGCTGATGCCGCTGCGCGACCTGCTGAGTTTCGCGGTCTTTGTGGCCTCGCTGTTTGGCGAAACCGTGCATTGGCGCGGGACGCACTTTGCGGTAGAGCCTTCGGGCGCGATGTCCCAGGTCTGAAGACCTGAAAAGTTCCCACTTGTTCCCGGTTTTCCGGGCCCAGAGGTATGACGATGATGAAGTCCCTTTTCCTGCAGGCCCCGTCTTTCGAGGGTTATGACGGCGGCGCCGGCGCGCGTTACCAGATGAAGCGGGAAGTGAAGAGCTTCTGGTTTCCCACCTGGCTGGCCCAGGCCGCGGCGATGGTGCCCGGCTCGCGCCTGATCGACGCCCCGCCGCATAACCTGTCCTTCAAGGACATCGAAGACGATGTGAAGGCCCATGAGCTGATCGTCATCCACACCTCCACGCCCAGCTTCAAGTCCGACTGCAAGAGCGCGCGCCTTGTCCGCGCCCTCAATCCCACCGCCAAGATCGGCTTCATCGGCGC
>CAIUTH010000046.1 GCA_903902075.1 uncultured Alphaproteobacteria bacterium | reverse complement strand
GCGCGCATATTGAAGATGGTGGTGATGAAGTTGATGGCACCTAGGATCGAACTGGCACCGGCGAGGTGGAGCGCCAGAATGGCGCAGTCCATGGCCGGACCGGTATGTCCGGTAGTCGATAGCGGCGGATAGATCGTCCAGCCGCCGCCAAAGCCAGGGCCGGGACCGCCATCGACGAACATCGACGTCACGAGCAAGCACCAGCTGGCGACCAGCAGCCAGAAACTAATATTGTTCATGCGCGGGAAGGCCATGTCCGGCGCGCCGATCATCAGCGGCACGAACCAGTTGCCAAAGCCGCCGATCATAGCAGGCATGACCATGAAGAAGATCATGATCAGGGCGTGCGCGGTGACCACCGCGTTGTAGCCATGCTTCGTGGCCGAAACCATGCCCAGCTTGACGATCCAGGAATGCGCAAACCAGCTGTCCGGCGAGAACAGCTGAATGCCCGGCGCCGCCAGCTCCCAGCGGATCAGGCCCGACAGGCCCCCACCGATCAAGCCCGCCATGATAGCGAAGAGGATGTAGAGGGTGCCGATATCCTTATGGTTCGTCGACAGGAACCAGCGGGTAAAGAACGGCGGCTTGTGATCATGCTCGTGGGCCGCGTGGGCGTGCCCAGAGTGATCGTCGTTAAAATCGCGGGGGTGAGCCGTAGCCATCGAGCGCTATCCTGATCGAACTTAGGCCGCCGGCGCGGCGGCGGGGGCCGCGGCCGGAGCGGTGGGAGTGGCGGTCGCCGCAGTGGCGACGGGAGCGGCAGCAGGCGGGGCCGCTGGAGCGGGCGGCGGGGCCTTCTGGGCCACCCAGGCGTCAAAATCAGCCTGGCTGACGATCTTGATCTCGATCGGCATGAAGGCGTGGTCAACGCCGCAAAGCTCGGAACATTCACCGTAGTAGGTGCCGAGCCGTTCAGCCTTGAACCAGGTCTCGTTTAGACGGCCTGGGATGGCGTCGATCTTGAGGCCGAACGCCGGCATGGCGAAGGCGTGGATCACGTCGGCACCCGTCACCTGCACGCGTACGACCTGATTGACCGGAGCCACGAGCGGTTCGGTCGCAGCGAGGCGGAACGGCAGGCCAGCAGCCTTGGCCTTTTCTTCGGGCAGGATGGTCGAGGTGATCTCGGAGATCTTTTGATCGGGGTACTCATAGCCCCAGTACCATTGATACCCGGTTGCCTTCACCGTCATGTAGGGCTTGGGCATGTCGTGATATTCGAACAAAAGCTTGAACGAAAAGATCGAGATGAACATCAGGATCAGGACCGGCGCAGCCGTCCAGATCACTTCCACCACCGTGTTATGCGACCAGCGGGCCGGTACGGGATTGGACTTCTTGTTGAACCGCACAACGACGATCACAAGCAGCGCCAGCACGAACAACACGATCATCGTGATGATCGGCATCAGGATGTTATCATGGAAGAAGATCGCGTGGTGCTTGAGGATCGAAGCCGCAGGCTGGAGGGCAATACCCCCCGGCGTCGGTTGACCCAAAAGGTCCGCCGCCGTGGCTTGGACCCCGAACATCACCGACCCGACAAGAGCCATCGCGGCATATGCAAAACTAGAAATTCTCGACTTCATATTCCCCACGGCCCATTGCGCCGGCTTTGATGAAGGGACAGTCGGACACCGCCCAGGCGTTCGCCCATCCGCCTTGGTTGCGGTGCATTCGCGCATCCCCCAATCTTGCCAAGCGCTTGACTTGGACGAACCCTTCGCCGAGCAAATCGCGCCCAAAAACCCAGTGCCAGAAGGGCGACGGCGAAAGGCGCACGCTGATGCATTTCATCAACTGCGCTGGGCTCACCCGCATGTCAGTGCCAAGAGCGAGGGTCGCTGGCGCTTTTTACGCCTGAAGCGCGGCGAGAAAATACTGAACGACGGGCGCGATAACAGAGCGCACAGCCAATGATGACTTTAAGGCGCGCGCGCCTTACCTTTGAGCCATGACAGCTCAGTTTGTAGCCCCTTCCTTGCTCGATGCCGCCGGCGTCGAACCCAAGTCCGCCCAGGACGTGCTTGGCGACGCGCTCGCCGGTGCCGATGATGGCGAACTGTTCCTCGAGCGTGCCGAAAGCGAGAGCTTTGTGTTCGACGATGGGCGACTGAAGACCGCCTCATACGATGCCAGCGAAGGCTTCGGCCTGCGCGTCGTGGCCGGCGAAACGGCCGGTTACGCCCATGCTTCAGAGATTTCCCTGCCCGCCATTACCCGCGCCGCCCAGAGCGCGGGGCTAGCCAAGCGAGGCTATAGCGGCGTAGCCGCCGAGGGCCCGCGCCCGACCAATGCCAAGCTCTATGGCGAGGAAAATCCGGTCAGCGACCCAGCCTTCGCCGACAAGGTGGCGCTGCTGCAGGAGATCGACGCCTTCGCCCGCAAGCGCGATTCTCGGGTCTGCCAGGTGATGGCCAGCCTGCACGGTGAGCGCCGCGTGGTGGAAATCCTGCGCGCCGACGGGCGACTGATTCGCGATGTGCGCCCGCTGGTGCGGGTGAATGTTCAAGTTACCGTCGATAAGGATGGACGGCGCGAGACCGGCTCGTCCGGCGCGGGCGGCCGCGCCAGCTTCGACGCCTGGATCAGCCCTGAAAAATGGCAGGACCAGGTTGACGAGGCTCTGCGCCAGGCGGTGGTCAACCTTGATGCCATTTCTTGCCCCGCCGGCGAGATGGACGTGGTGATCGGACCGGGCTGGAACGGGGTTCTGCTGCACGAGGCTATTGGACATGGCCTCGAGGGCGACTTCAATCGCAAGGGAATCAGCGCCTTTTCCGGCAGAATTGGCGAGCGTGTCGCCGCAAAGGGCGTGACCGTATTCGACGACGGCTCGATCCCGGGCCGCCGCGGCTCGCTGACCATCGACGACGAAGGCACCCCGACCAGCCGAACCATCCTAATCGAGGACGGAATCCTGGTGGGCTACATGCATGATCGCATGAGCGCCCGCCTGATGGGAATGCAGGCCACGGGCAATGGCCGGCGTCAATCCTATGCCCACATGCCCATGCCGCGCATGACCAACACCGGCATGTTGGCCGGCGAACATTACCCAGCCGAGATGATCGCGTCGATG
>CAIUTH010000045.1 GCA_903902075.1 uncultured Alphaproteobacteria bacterium | reverse complement strand
TATGCCGACGACATCAGTCACGCCCAGCGGCTGTACGATTACATGAGCCGGCTGTGGTTCATGCCGGCGACCCCGATCCTGTCGAATGGCGGCACAAACCGGGGCCTGCCCATCTCCTGCTTCCTCAACGACGTTTCGGACTCGCTGGACGGCATTGTCGGTACCTGGAACGAGAATGTGGCGCTGGCCAGCAATGGCGGCGGCATCGGCACCTATTGGGGCAAGGTCCGCTCCATCGGCGAAAAGGTGAAGACCGGCAAGACCAGCGGCATCATCCCCTTCATCCATGTGATGGACGGCCTGACGCTTGCGATTTCGCAGGGCTCGCTGCGCCGCGGTTCGGCGGCGGTGTATCTGGATATCACCCATCCGGAGATCGAGGAGTTCCTGGAGATCCGCAAGGCCTCGGGCGACTTCAACCGCAAGGGCCTGAACCTGCATCACGGCATCAACATCACCGACGAGTTCATGGACTGCGTGAAGGAGGGCAAGATGTTCGGCCTGCGCAGCCCCAAGGACCAGCAGGTCCTCCGCGAGGTCAATGCCCGCGAATTGTGGCAGCGTATCCTCGAAACCCGGCTGCAGACCGGCGAGCCCTATATCCTGAACATCGACGCGGTGAACCGGGCCCTGCCCAAGCACCAGCGCGAGCTGGGGCTGAAGGTCAACACCTCCAACCTGTGCAGCGAGATCACTCTGCCCACGGGCATGGACCATGACGGCAAGGAGCGCACCGCGGTCTGCTGCCTGTCGTCCCTGAACATCGAGACCTGGGACCAGTGGAACGAGACCGAGGGCTTTGTCGAAGACGTGCTGCGCATGCTGGACAATGTGTTGACCAGCTTCATTGAGACCGCGCCGGATTCCATGCACCGCGCCAAGTACAGCGCCCTGCGCGAACGCTCGGTCGGACTGGGCGTGATGGGCTTCCATTCCTTCCTGCAGCTCAAGAACATCCCGCTGGAAAGTGCGATGGCCAAATCGTGGAATCTACGTATCTTCAAGAAGATACGCCGCGAAGCTGATGCTGCCTCTTATCACCTGGCCGAAGAACGCGGCGCCTGCGAGGATGCCCGCGAGAAGGGTATGAAGGCCCGCTTCAGCCACAAGATCGCCATCGCGCCAACCGCCTCGATCTCGATCATCTGCGGCGGTACTTCGGCCTGTGTCGAGCCGATCCCGGCCAATGTTTACACCCACAAGACCCTGTCGGGCGCCTTCTCGGTACGCAATCCCTACCTGCAGGACCTGCTGGAGGCCAAGGGTCAGAACACCGACGCCACCTGGCAGTCCATCGTCGAACAGGAAGGTTCGGTCCAGCACCTGGACTGCCTGACCGACGAGGAAAAGGCCGTCTTCCGCACCGCCTTCGAGATCGACCAGCGCTGGATCATCGAGCTGGCCGCCGACCGCACCCCCTATATCTGCCAGAGCCAGTCGCTGAACCTGTTCCTGCCGGCCGACATCGACAAGTGGGACCTGCACATGCTGCACTGGACGGCGTGGGAACGTGGCATCAAGAGCCTCTATTACTGCCGCTCCAAGTCCATAAGCCGTGCCGGCTTTGCCGGCCAGCTGGAAAAGAAAGACAAGGGCAGCGTCGCTGCCGCTCCTCGCACCGATTATGAAGAGTGCCTCGCATGTCAATGAAATCGCTTGGCGCTGTCGATCCGCGCACCTTGATCGGCAAGGGCACTGTCGGCCTGCTCAATGCCACCGGCACCTATGACATTACCCGCTATCCCTGGGCCTATGACTGCTGGAAGCGCCAGCAACAGACCCACTGGATGGGCGAGGAAGTGCCGCTGGGGTCCGACATCCGCGACTGGCAGTCCGGTCACCTGTCGGATGCCGAGAAGGGCCTGCTGACCCAAATTTTCCGCTTCTTCACCCAGTCGGACGTGGAAGTGGGCGACAATTACCTCAAGCGCTACATCCCCATCTTCCAGCCGTTGGAAGTGCAGATGATGATGGCCGCCTTCACCAACATGGAGACGGTGCATATCGACGCCTATGCGCTGTTGCTCAAGACCCTGGGCATGCCCCAGACCGAGTTCGAAGCCTTCCGCGATTATTCGGAGATGAAGGCCAAGGCTGACTACATGCATACCTTCGGGGTGGGAACTTGTGCCGACGTGGCGCGCACCCTGGCAATGTTCGGGGCCTTCACCGAGGGCATGTCGCTGTTCGCCAGCTTTGCCATGCTGATGAACTTCCCGCGCTTCAACAAGATGAACGGCATGGGCCAGATTGTGTCCTGGTCGGTGCGCGACGAAAGCCTGCACTGCGAGGGCATCACCAAGCTCTATCACGCCTGGGCCGATGAAACCCAATGCGTCACCAAGACGGTGCGCGATGATATTCGCGAGGTCGCCCACACCATGGTCGGTCTGGAAGAGGGCTTTGTGGACCTGGCCTTCAGCCTGGGCGAAGTCCAGGGCATGACCGCCAAGGAAATCAAATCCTATGTCCGTTACATCGCCGACTGGCGCCTGACCCAGCTGAAGCTGGAGCCGGTGTTCGGCAATTTCGAGGTTACCGACACCGGTTACAAGCAGCTCAAGGCCCATCCGTTGCCCTGGCTGGTCGAAATCCTGAACGGCGTGGAGCACGCCAACTTCTTCGAACAGCGCGCCACGGAATATTCCAAGGGCGCCTCGAAGGGGTCATGGGACGGCGAGCAGGGCGTGTGGTCACAGTTCGACAAGCGCAACCAGATCGCGGCTGAATAGTCAGTTCGCCCGCTTGGGCGGCTTGGCGCCCATATCCATGATCAGGCGCGTGATCAGGTAGAGCCGCGGCACCAGGCCGTTCAAATCCGCCCATTCATGGTCGGTGTGGAAATCCCCGCCCACCATGCCCAGACCGTCCAGCGCCGGCGTGTCGGCCGCCTGCGCCACGGCAGACTCCGAAGCACCGCCATTGCCCGCCTTGGTCAGTGTCTTGCCGATCTCGGCATAGATGGCCTGCGCATGCGTCGCCAGGGCGTCGGTGTTTTCATCTTCCACCAGCGGTGGAAAACCCGGATCGGCCGAGACGCTGACGCTGGTGTCAGGAACCGCCGTGACCTTCGCCGCCGCTTCCAGCTTGCCGATGATCTGCGGCAGATCTTCGGGCTTGCGAAAGCGGGCATTGACGATGGCCTCGGCGGCATCGGGGATGATGTTGGGCCGCTCGCCCGCCTTGAGCACCGTCAGGTTAACGGTGGTGCCATCGCCGCTGAGCGGGAAGGTGCCCGCGATGGAATCCAGTTGGTGGATCAGTTCCAATGCGGCGTTGCGCCCGTCCTGGGGCGCTACGCCGGCATGGGCGGCCCGGCCCTTTACTCTGATGTGGATGCGCGATGAACCCTTGCGCCACACGGTGATGGCATCCGGCGCGTCGCCGGGCTCCATGTTGAATTCGACATCATGCTGCGGCGCCAGCGCCTTGATCAGCTTGGTGGAACCGGGTGATCCCTGTTCTTCGCTGGTGTCAATTAGCAACGTGATGGTGGCAAAGTTGGTGAACTTCAGATCGCGCAGGATGGTGAGGGCGGACAGGGCCAGCGCCACGCCGGCCTTTTCATCGCCTACGCCCGGACCATGTGCGCGGTCGCCGTCGATTTGAAATGGGCGCGCCGCCGCTGTGCCGGGGCCGAACACGGTATCGGTATGTGCGATCAGCAGGATGCGGCCCTTGCCGGTGCCGTGGAACACCGCGACCATATTGTCGGGCAGGTTCGGTGCTTCGGCCGGCTCGCGGCGCACTGTTGCTCCCAGTGCCGTCAGCCGGGCCGCGAGCAGGGTGGCTATTTTGTTGCCGCCCGCGACATCGCCGGTGCCGGAATCGATGTTCACCATCTCCTTCAGCAGGTCGAGGGTGGCGGGCCGCGCCGCTTCCGCCGCGCGATAGACCGCGTCGTTGCGCCTGGGCGCTGCGGCAACCGTCACGCTCAGCGCCAGCAGTGCGGCGACCACCATCAACAATGTCTTGTGCATGTCATTCCCCCAACCCGGCCAAGTATGGCGCAGGACGCGCTAGCTGTCTCGCAAGCGGGCGCGGAACTTGCGGTCATTCTTCAGCACGAATTCCCGCCGCATCGCGCTGTTACGGGTGCGGTGTTTTTCGGCATAGACCAGCGACCATTCCCGGCCACGCGTGGTTTTGGCGCCGGCCGCCTTGCCATTGTGCTCAGCCAGGCGGCGGTCCAGGTCCAGCGTCCAGCCGACATAAGTGACTGTCCGGCCGTCCGGATTTTTCGTCGCCAGCACATAGACGAAAGAGGGCATGCCGCTTTGTCGTGCGATTTGCGCAGGGCTGGCAAGGCGAAAATCGGCAGTTGCCGGCTGGCGGGCCTGCACAGCGCCGGCTTCCCGGATTTGGCGACCAAGGCGGCGGTGACGCGCACCATGACCAGCCAGGCCTATCTGCTGGCGGCGAACGATATCTTCTGGGCGTCTGGCTGGATCTGCATCCTGCTGATCGGAAAGGTATGGCTCTGCAAACGTGCCGTGTCTGGCGGCGGCGCACCCGTCGCGGCTGATTGACAGAAGTTCCCCCTGCCGCAGAGTGCGGCATGGACCGCGAATCCCTGATTCGGCGCATGCCTGAGATTGCCTTCACGGTGCTGTTCGGTGCCGGGCTGGTGCTGGGCGGTGCCGCGGCGCTGGCGGGCATTCCGAAATTCGTGGAAGCCGCCGTTCCGGGCATCGCCGCGGAAGCCGCCGCGCCGGATGGTTTGGCGCATGGCGTCGCGCGCTTCGCCGTGCCGCAAGGCTTCAGCGAAAGCCGCTACACGCCGCAGGTGCTTTATCCGGTGACGCCGTCCCCCATGCCGGAATGGCTGAACCAGGCAATCCTGGAGATGCATCGCGGTCCGCCGCCGGCGGTGCGTGGTGCCCGGGCGGTCATCGCCATTTGCATCGATGACCTGGGCGAGGACCTGGCCGGTACCGACCGCGCCATGGCGCTGCCGCAGGCTGTGGCCATGTCCTTTTTGCCCTTTGCCGAGACCACGCCATTCCTGGCGGAGGCCGCTGCCCGCAAGGGCCATCTGGTGCTGGCCCATGTGCCGATGCAGGCGCTGGGACGCGAGGACCCGGGACCCATGACCCTCAAGATCGGCATGACGCCCGACGAGATCGCCCGCCGCCTGGGCTGGAACCTGGCGCGGGTGCCCGGCCTGGTGGGGATCAACAACCATGAGGGCAGCCGCTTTACCGCCGACGCGGCGGGACTGGCGCCGGTGATGGCGACATTGCAGGCGCGGCATCTGTTCTTCTTCGACTCCCGCACCGGGCCGGACAGCGCTGTGCCGGCCGCGGCGCGGGCAGCGGGCGTGATGACGGCGGGCCGCGACATCTTCCTGGATGACGACCAGCGCGAAGCGGCGGTCAGCGCCCAGCTCGAAATGCTGGCGCGGGAAGCCAAGCGCAGCGGCGTGGCCATCGCCATTGGCCATCCCCATGACGCGACCTTGCGGCTGTTGAAAGAATGGCTGACAAAGGATCACGGCGTTACCTTGGTGCCGCTGGACGAGGCGATGCGGTTGAAGGCCGGCCCCGAAATCGCGCTGACGACGCGCTGAGGCTACTGACCCTTCTTCGCAGCTGAGGCAAAGCGCACGGCTTCTTCGGCGGCGGCCAGTAGGGCCTTGGACTTGTTGATCGTCTCCTGGTACTCGGCTTCGGGCACGCTGTCGGCGACCACGCCGCCGCCGGCCTGCACATACATGATGCCGTCCTTGACCAAAGCGGTGCGCAGCACGATGCAGGTGTCCATCGAGCCGTCGGCGGCGAAATAGCCCACCGCACCGGCGTACGCGGCGCCGCGCTTTTCCTTTTCGAACTCGTCGATGATTTCCATGGCGCGGATCTTGGGCGCGCCGGTCAGGGTGCCGGCGGGCAGACCAGCGGCCAGCGCATCCACCGCGTCCAGCCCGTCGCGAATTTCGCCCTCGACGTTGGACACAAGATGCATCACATGGCTGTAGCGCTCGATGAAGAAGCTGTCGGTGACTTTCACGGCGCCGGTCTTGGCGATGCGGCCGACATCGTTGCGGCCCAGGTCGATCAGCATCAGATGCTCGGCCCGCTCCTTCTGATCTGCAAGAAGATCCTGCGCCAGCGCATCGTCTTCAGAAGGCGTAGCACCGCGTCTGCGGGTGCCCGCAATCGGACGGATGATGACCCGAGTCCCTCCGGCGTCTGGTCCTTCTGTGATGCGCTCCTGACGGACGAGGATTTCGGGCGAGGCACCGACGACATGGCTATCACCAAAATCGTAGTAATACATATACGGGGATGGATTGATCGAGCGCAGTGCCCG
>CAIUTH010000044.1 GCA_903902075.1 uncultured Alphaproteobacteria bacterium | reverse complement strand
CATATTCGCGCCCCTGGGTGACGCCCAGCAGATAGCCTGTGCCTGCCAGGACGATGAAGGTGTTGTAGCCCCAGAACACCAGCCAGGAGAGCGACCCACCAAACAACCGCGCGCGGCAGGTGCGCTGCACGACATAGAAGCTGGTGGCGATCAGGACATTGCCGCCGAATGCGAAAATTACAGCGGAAGTGTGCAGCGGGCGCAGACGGCAGAAATTGGTCCAGGCCTGGTCGGCAAAGTAGAACCAGTGCGGAAAGGACAGCTGCAGGGCGATGATAAGGCCCACCAGGATGCCGGCGATGCCCCAAAACACAGCGCCGACGACGCCGGCCTTGACCACTGCATCGGCATATTGCTGATTTTCGTCCTGCGGCGCGCGGCCGGCATACATCCACATGTACCAGACGCCGATCACCGCCATGCAGATGCCGAATGTCCAGGCCTGGGCGACCATGAGCGGGTCGGGCGAGCGCGCGGCTTCGACCAGCGAGGCGGCCAGACCCAAAAATATCGTCAGGGGAACGATGAAATGATCGAACCGCCAGGGCTGTTGCGTGGCATTAGCCGGCATGGCTGTTTTCCTGCTTGGAGGGCTGTTGCGGCGGGGCATGGCGCCGGATCGGGGCCTGCGATTCGCGCGGAATCTCGCGCAGGCTGAGGCACCAGGCAGTCCAGCCGCCAACGGGCTGATTCAAGGTTTCGGTCATGGTCACGGAAATTGCCCCTCTTGGATGGCGAAATAATCTTTGGTCCGGCCCGGATCGGCATTGATGCCGATCAATTGCCCCCTAGTTGGGAGCCAAAACCGTGCAAATGTGGCGAAACGAGCCTGGATTGCTCCATGCGAGCAGCGCCGCAACTAGGCATAGAGCCGCCACCCCGATCACGATGAAGGCGACAATCGCCATCCGGCGGCGACCGGGTGCACAACAGTCCGGCCCCTCCTGCGTCCTTGCGCGCGGCATCGCCCACAGGCCCAACGGCCCGAGCATCAGCGCGGCAAGGAGGCAGCAGAGCATGGATCAGAAGCGCATGCCGACGCCGGCACCAATCAACCAGGGGTTGATGCGCGCGGAAGCCTGCACCGCACCGCCAGACGCGCGGATATGGGTTCCCATGAACACCTTCTTGATGTCGGCGTTCAGGAAATACGGACCATCGCCCACCGGAACATCGGCGCCGGCCTGGAACGCCCAGCCAAAGCTATTCTTGAAGCCGATACCCGGCAGCGCACTGTGCGGGTCATAGAAGAAGGTATAGTTGACGCCCACGCCGACATAGGGACGAATCGAACCGGTGGGATCGAAGTGATACTGGGCCGTTATGGTCGGCGGCAGCAGCCAGACGTTTGAGACCGTGCCAGCTACGCTGTTGCGGACGGTGTGCTTGGTAACCGCCGCGATCGCTTCCACCGCGATATGGTCGGTGATGAAATAGGAAAGATCGGCTTCCGGTACCAGCGACGTGCTGATAGACGTTGTGCCGCCGATATGGGCGCCCGAAATCGCGATATCGGCCGAAGCATCCGGCACCACAGCCACACCCCGCAGACGTACCTGGAAATGACCCGCGGTTCCGGCAGGCGCCACCGCGTCTGCCGCGTGGGCAGCGCCGGCTAACAGTAGGAACGCCGCGGTAAGCTGAAGGAACTTCATAACAATAGACCCCTAAATGTGCGGGTCTCTAGTGACATGGCGAAATCGGCCGCCATTTGATCCGCATCAAATCGAACGCCTAGCGCTCTTGACGAGATGTCGCAGGCCATCCAGCGGCAATTTCACGCGGTTGATCGGGATCAAGGCGTGGCCCGCCCCATGCACGCCAAATTTATGCAGCAGGAGCAATCGATGAACCCCACCAGGCGCACCGCATCCATTTCGCCGCTGATCTTCGCCTTTGTCTTTGCGGGCGCCATAATTCCGGCGAAAGCAGATTCCATGTCGAAACTGGTCGACGTTACGGACGGAGACCGTCTTGCCCACACGCTTTGCGTCAATTGCCATGTCGTGGACACAAATGGCCCGGTGATCCGCACCGATCGCGTTCCCTCTTTTTCCTGGATCGCCAATCAGAAGGGCCTGACTGCCAACACGCTACCAGCATGGCTAAGCACATCGCATGAAAGAATGCCGGACTTT
>CAIUTH010000043.1 GCA_903902075.1 uncultured Alphaproteobacteria bacterium | reverse complement strand
GGCGCCAGGAAACTGTGCCTGTTCCATCACGAGCCCGTTTATGACGATGCCAGGCTGGAAGGCGTGTTCCGCGAAACCATCCGGTTCGAGGAAATTACCCGCACCGACAGCAAGCTGGACGTCGTGATCGCCTATGACGGGCTGGTCCTTGACGTTTAGGGGACTTGGCCGGCTGTCGCTGACAGGTTGGGGCCGGCAGGCCGCCTGGGCGGTGCTGGTCCCGTTTTTGGTCCTTCAGATCGCGGCCCCCCAGCTGTTCGACACACCGCGCTTTGCCCTGTTCGATACCTACCAGCGCGTGATCCAGCGGCATGTCTTCCATCGCGTGCGGGTGGTTGCTATCGATCAGGCCAGCTAGGCGCGGATCGGACAGTGGCCCTGGCCCCGCAACGTCCAGGCGGCGCTGCTATCCAGGATCCTCAAGGCCAGGCCCGCCGCGCTTGGAGTCGATATCGTCTGGTCCGAGCCCGATTCCAATTCATCGGAACAATGGGCCCGCCAGGCCAAAGGCCTCGATCCCGCGCTGAAGTCTGCGCTGGCGAAGCTGCCGCACCATGATGCGGTGCTGGCCGCCGCGTTGCAGGACCAGCCGGTGGCAATCGGCGTCATGGGACTTCGCAAAGGCAACAAGCCCGACGCCGGCAGCTTTGCGCCCTTCCGCCTGCGCGGCCTGACGTCACTCACACAAGACGGCATGCCCGTTATACCGCCCGGATTGCTGCCATCCTTCACCACCACGATACGCAGCATTCCCGAGCTTGACGGCGCTGCGGCTGGTCATGGCCTGCTGGCCACGGATTTTCGCACCGATACGATCTTTCGGCGCCTGCCCCTTGTGTCACTGGTGAATGACACACCGGCACCGGCACTGAGCCTGGAGATGCTTCGGATCACCAACCGGGTGCCTAGCATTGAAATGCTGTTCTCGCGCGGCGGGGTGGAACGCGTCGCGGCCGGCAACTTCGTCGTTCCCACCCAGCGCGACGGCAGCATCTGGGTGCATTTCTCAACCCATGACGACAGCCGCTTCATCCCGGCGATGGATGTGCTGGACGGCAAGGTGCCGGCGTCCACCTTCGAGGACCAGATGGTTCTGGTTGGCCTTACAGGCGCGGGCTTGCAGGACCAGCGCATGACGCCGCTGGGCCTGATGCCCGGCGTGGAAATTCAGGCCCAGCTGCTGGAAAATCTGCATGACGGCGATGTCGTGCAGCGGCCCGGCTGGACCGCATGGGCCGAACCCGCGCTGACAGTGTTGCTGGGATTGTTCCTGATCCTGATGCTTCCCATGCTGCGGCCGCGCTGGGAAATGCCCGTGACGGCAGCAATCCTGCTGTGTCTGACAGTCACGGGGCTGGGCCTGTGGGCGGGAGGCCTGATTCTGTTCGATGTGTTGACGCCGGCGATCGGGCTGGGCCTGACCCTGGCGGCGCTGTTGATCGGCGGCTTCGCCCAGGTGGATCGGCAGCGGCGGCGCCTGAAGATCGCCGCGGCCCGCACCGAGGGCGAACTGGAAGCCGCCCGCCGCATCCAGATGGGCATCCTGCCCGCATCCGCCAGCGTGGCCGGCGATGCACGCTTCGACCTGGACGCGCTGATGGTCCCGGCCCGCCAGATCGGCGGCGATTTTTTCGACTTCTTCAAGATCGACGCCGATCACCTGTTCTTCGCGGTGGGCGATGTCAGCGGCAAGGGCATGCCCGCCGCCCTG
>CAIUTH010000042.1 GCA_903902075.1 uncultured Alphaproteobacteria bacterium | reverse complement strand
GCCCCGGCCGCGATTGGACACGTCGTATACCAGCACGCCCGACAGGGCGCCGATGGGCCGGGCGATGGCGAAGGTGGCGGAATACTCGACTTTGCCGGCGGCATTCTTCGGCGCCAGCTTGATGTCATTGATCACGGCGTTATGCGCATTGGCCGGATCCAGCGCGCCACTGAAATGGCCCTCCAGCAGCTCATAACCACCTGCCATGGGCGTGGTTTTTTCGACCGTGAGTTTGGTGACGGCAGCAGATGCGGGTGACGCGATCACGCAGGCCAGCAGCAATATCCTGAGCTTCATCCCCTTACCCCTTTATCTTGGGGCAAGCATAGCTCAGCGACGTTTGCGGTCCAGCGCGGCGAATTCTTCGTCCGTCAGGGCGATGGCGGCCGCGGCCACATTCTCCTCCAGATGGACCACTTTGGAGGTGCCGGGAATGGGCAGCATCGTCGGGCTGCGCTTCAGCAGCCAGGCCAGGGCGACCTGCCCAGGGCGCGCACCCCTGGCCCTGGCCAGCTTGTCCAGCGTTCCGCCGGCCCGCATCAGCTCGCCATCGCCGCCCAGCGGGTAATAGGGAATGAACCCGATGCCGTTTGAGGCGCAGTAATCCACCACATCGTCGCTGTGCCGGTCGGCCAGATTGTAGCTGTTCTGCACCGTCGCAACGGGAAAGACCGCCGACGCCGCCTTGATGTCGGCCACCGAGACTTCCGACTGGCCGGCATGGGCGATGAGCCCATCGTCCAGCAACTGCTTCACGGCACCAAACTGCTCGGCGCGCGGCACGCGGGAATCGATGCGATGCAGCTGCCACAGCGGGATCTGCTCAAGCCCGAGTTGTTGCAAACTCTTTTTGGCGCTGGCAATCAGATGATCGGGGCGACAGTTGATGTGCCACATGTCCGGACCGCTGCGGGTGAAGCCGGCCTTGGTGGCGATCGACAAACCCTTGTAGGGATGCAGCGCCTCGCGGATCAACTGCTCGGATACATCCGGGCCATAGGAATCGGCGGTGTCGATGAAATTGACACCCAACTCCGGCAACCGCTTCAGCACACGGATCGCTTCAGCACGGTCCCTGGGCGGGCCCCACACACCGCGCCCCGTGATCTGCATGGCGCCGAAGCCCAGCCGGTTCACTTCGATTGCGCCGCCGATCTTGAATGTGCTGGTCATGCCAAGCCTCTTACGAATTGAGCCCGCGCGGCTCCTTGATCACCTGGCGGGTGGAGAAGGTACGCGGGGTATGGCCGCTGATCTCGGTGCCGGCTTCATGGCTGAAGCGCCGGTTCCAGAAGGTGGCGGTGAGCGAGACCGCCGCCACGGTCCAGAAGGCGGCGGTGAAATCGGGGAATTGCGGCGCATGATGGCCACGCAGCACCATCGCGCCCTGCAAAGCCGCGGCACCGGCGCAGATGCCCATGGACAGCATCAGTTGCTGGAAGGTGGTGTAGAAGCTGGTGGCCGGGCCCATGCGCTGCTGGCTCACCTCGTCATAGGCGATGGTGTTGAAGCCGGTGAACTGGAGCGACATGAAGAAGCCGCTGCAGACCATGATCAGGAACATCACTGGCATCGGCCACCCCGGTCGAAACAGCCCGCATACCGCATAGCCGGCGCTGGCGAAGAAGCCATTGACCATCAAGGTGTCGCGGAAGCCGAAACGGCGCAGCAGGAACGGCGCGACAGGCTTGGCGGCGATGGAGCCCAGCGCCGTGGCGAGGGTCATCAGGCCGGACTGGGCGGCGGACAGGCCAAAGCCCAGCTGCATCATCAGCGGCAACAGGTACGGATGCGCCCCCTGGGTCAGGCGGGTGATGGCGCCGGCGATCACCGAGGTCCCGAAGGTCGGAATCTTCATCAGCGAAATGTCCAGGATCGGGTCCTTGGCGGTGCGGGCATGGCGGATGTAAAGCCCGCCGCACAGGCCGCCAACGCCCAGGAAACCCAGCGCCACGGCCAGCAGGCCCTCATGGCTGATGAGTTCGAAGCCGAACAAAAACAGTCCCAGCGAAAGGCTGGAGAGAAAGATGCCCTTATAGTCGGTCTTTTCGGGCACATCGCCGCGTGTGTTGGCGATGAACATGCTGACCAGCACGATGCCCAAAATCCCGATGGGCAGGTTGATGTAGAAAATCCAGCGCCAGTTCAGATAGGTGACGAAGAAGCCCCCGATCGGCGGCCCCAGGATGGGGCCGACCACGGCGGGGATCAGCACCCAGCTGGTGGCCTGGATCAGGTCGCGCTTTTCCACATTGCGCATCAGCACCAGGCGCCCCACGGGCATCATCAGGGCGCCACCCACGCCTTCGAAGAAGCGCGCGACCACCAGGAAGGTGACATTGGGCGCGTTGGCGCAGGAAATGGACCCCAGCAGGAAGATGACAATCGCGGTGCGAAATACGGTGCGGGCGCCGAAGCGGTCGGCAATGCGCCCTGACACCGGAATGAAGATCGCCAGGCTGATCAGATAGGAGGTCAGTGCGATGGACAGGCTGGGCGCCGACACGCCCAGTTCGTGCGCCATGCTGGGCAAGGCCGTGGCCAGCACGGTGCCATCCAGCTGCTCCATGAACATGGCCGCGCCCACGATCAGGGCGATGGTGCGGAAATTGGCCTTGGGCGCGCCGGATTCGGGCATGGTCCATCCCGTTTAGGCCCCACCTTTGCCGGGCGCAAGAGCGCGGTTTGGGCGGATTTTCGGGCCATTTCACCCGTCTTTCGGCCCCGCTATAAAGGCCCGGATGACGCTGCAAGCCCTGTATGAAGAAG
>CAIUTH010000041.1 GCA_903902075.1 uncultured Alphaproteobacteria bacterium | reverse complement strand
GCAGCGACCAAGAGGAGTAGTTCTTGCTGGAAATCGTCAGAACCGCATCGCCCATGACCGGCAGTTTGGCGGGTTTTGGCGCGTTGACAAGGATTATTTTGCAATGCAGCATCCCCCAATCAGTTACCGTCGGACTGGAGCGGAATCCTGGGTGATTCCTAGGGGCTTGCGAGCGGGATGTTGTACGACGCCTATCAGGCCCAACAGGACTTCCTCGCGCCTTGGCGCGCGGGCGCCGACCTGATCAAGGCTGCCCTCAGCGACACCGCCCTGGGGCCGGCCGCCAATTACTGGTTTCGCAGCATCGGCGCCGGCGCCGAGATATTTTCCCGCGCCCAAATGCTCCATGAGCGCCCAGCCTTCGAAATTGCCGAGGTCATGGTCGCGGGCAAGAACCAGAAGGTCACCGAGGAGGTGGCGCTGGAAATGCCGTTCGGCAACCTGCTGCATTTCCGCAAGGAGAGCGGCAAGGACCAGCCCCGGGTGCTGCTGGCCGCGCCCATGGCCGGCCACTTCCCCACCCTGTTGCGCGGCACGATTCAGACCTTGCTCCAGGACCATGACGTCTATGTCACCGACTGGAAAAGCGGCCGCGACGTGCCGCTGACCGAGGGGCGCTTCGGCACCGACGAATACATCGATCACCTGATCGCCTTCTTCGAGCATATCGGCCCGGGCGCGCATGGCATGGCGGTGTGCCAGCCCTGCCCCGCCATGCTGGCGACGACGGCGCTGATGTCCGAGGACAAGAACCCCGCCACGCCCAAGAGCCTGGTGTTGATGGCCGGTCCCGTGGACACCTCGATCAATCCCACCAAGGTCAACCACCTGGCCAATGAAAAGCCGCTGGGATGGTTCGAGCGCAACCTGATCACCACCATCCCGCACCGCTTTCGCGGCGCGCACCGCCGCGTCTATCCCGGCTTCATCCAGCTGTCGGCCTTCATCAACATGAACCTGTCGCGCCATGTGCGCGCCCACATGGACCTGTTCAGCCATATCCTGAAGGGCGAGCTGGCCAAGGCCGACGCCAACAAGCGCTTCTATGACGAATATTTCGCCGTCGCCGACCTGCCGGCGGAATTCTACCTGGAGACGGTGCAGCGTGTGTTCCAGGAACATCACCTGGCCTGCGGCATCTATACCTGGCGCAACCGCAAGGTGGATCCGCGCGCCATCCGCAAGACCTCGCTGCTGACGGTGGAAGGCGAGCGCGACGATATCTGTGGCCTGGGCCAGACCATGGCGGCCCAGGATCTGTGTTCCAGCATCAAGCCATTCCGCAAGAAGCATTACGTCCAGGCCGGTGTCGGCCATTACGGCGTCTTCTCGGGCACGCGCTGGCAGACCCAGATCTACCCCACCGTCCGCAACATGATCCTGTCCAGCGAATGATCAGCGAAGCGCGCTGTTGAGCACCCAGGCCAGCCGCACGCCCGCCTTCGCTAGCTGCGCGCGCGCCACATCGGATTCCCGGAAAACATAATCGCGCGGCAGCCTGACAAAGCGGCGGCCATCCACCGGCGGGTAGATCTCGTCGCGGGCCACGGCCAGCGATTCATTGGCCCAGCCAGCAGGCGTTCCGGCGGACCAGGCCTTGCGCTGCGCCGGTGTCACGCTGCGTTCCAGATCGGCGGCGATGACTCCTGTGTCGTATCCCAGGGACTGCACCACATCGGCATCCCACACCTTGTGCAG
>CAIUTH010000040.1 GCA_903902075.1 uncultured Alphaproteobacteria bacterium | reverse complement strand
CGCAGGTGAAGGAGAATTTCTCCGACGAGCAGCGGGAAGAGATGAACCGCGCGTTCCTGGCGGCCAAGAAGAAGGTGAAGGTCGCCTGACTACTTTATAAAATCCGCGACAATGGAGACCGGCGCGCCGCCGGCCCGCCGGTCGTGCGGCGCGGCGCGCTGCACGAACATCTCGTCGCCGGGGACCGGTTCGCACAGATAGGTGTGGTCGTCCAGGAAGGCCTGGTAGAAATGGATTTGCGCCTTGCGCAGTTCTGACTTCAGGATCAGGTGCGTGATCAGCTCATAGCGCGGAAACCACAGATGGGCATCGCCGTCCTCGCTGAAGCGTATCCGCGCATCGCCGGTGTTTTCGTCCAGATAGCTGCTGGCGCCCATCAACAGATCGCCGATCACCCGTCCGCGTGCGTCGTAAAGCGAGCGTCGCTTCAGCGGCGGGCTGCGATAGTCCGGCACGCTGAGGCGGAAGATGCCGCCGGGTTTCAGCACCCGGTAGATCTCATCCAGCACGAAAGGCACCTTGTCGATGGGCAGATGCTCCAGGACATCCTGCGCCTGGACCTTGGCGATGCTGGTGTCGTCAAAGGGCAGGGCGGCGGTCAGGTCGTGCCTGATCTCCCGGTCATGGGCCGGCTCCAGCGCCAGGCCGATGAAATTGGGAATCTGGTACTGGCGCTCATGCAGGCCCAGGCTGCCGAAATACAGATACTGATCCATCGGCACATATTCCAATGCGGCGATGGCGCCCGCAAGCAGGCATGTCAGATGATCACGTCCACCGGCCGGTGCCCCCAGGGCGCGATGTTCCCCACATTCTGGTCGTGATGGGTGTCCGGCAGGGTGGCGGAAAGCTTGTCGGCGCGCTTTTCCAGCGCTTCGGCCGTCATCAGGAAGAGCAGCTGGTCACCCTGGGCGCGCGTCTGCTCCGCCAGCACGCTCAGCTTGGCCGCCACCGACAACAGATTTCGCAAGTCCCGTGCATGCGCCGCATACGACACGGGGCAAATAACGTCCGCCCCGCGCCAAGGCCGCAGCAAAGCGCGGTTTTTTGGTAAAGGTTGCGTGAAATGAACCCTGCAAACGCAACGATGCCGCCTGGCGGGTCTTGTAATTGCTGCGCTGCATCATAATATCTGGATGGCGGATATGTTGCGGAAACTGTTGGCGCTGATGCGGTTTGATGGATTTGGCCACGGGGTGAAGACCAACCCCCTCAAGGCCCGCACCAACCCGCGAGTGACCCCGCTGGCCGAAGCGCCGTTCGCGCCCAATCCCGGCAACCTGCGCATGTTCCGCTACCTGCCGCGCGGCCTTAAGGCCGGCGCACCCTTGGTGGTGGTACTGCATGGCTGCGGCCAGACCGCGGCCGGTTATGACCAGGGGGCAGGCTGGTGCCAGTTAGCCGACAGCCTCGGCTTTGCCGTGCTGGCTCCCGAGCAGAAGGCGGTCAACAACCCCAATACCTGTTTCAACTGGTTCAATCCGGAAGACATTACCCGCGGACAGGGCGAGGCGACCTCCATCGCTGCCATGATCCAGACCGTGATCGAAACCCACCGGCTCGATGCGGGCCGCGTCTTCATCACCGGACTGTCGGCGGGCGGGGCGATGGCCTCGGTGATGCTGGCCAATTATCCTGAACGGTTTGCCGGTGGTGCGATCATCGCCGGGATTCCCTTCGGTGCGGCCGCCAATGTGCGTGACGCGTTGGAAAGCATGCGAGCTGCGCCTTTGAAAACGCCGCACCAGTGGGGCGATGCGGTCCGCGCGGCATCGGATTATTGCGGTCCCTGGCCCCGCATCTCCATCTGGCATGGCGCCGCCGACATGGTCGTGAACATCGGAAACGCACAGGCCAGCGTGGCGCAATGGGCTGACCTGCACGAGCTTTCGCTCGCCACCGCCAAACAGGAAATGGTGGACGGCGCTGTTCGCCTGCGCTGGGACAGCCGGCTGGAGGTCTATACCCTGCAGGTCCTTGGCCATGGCGCGCCGATCGACTCG
>CAIUTH010000039.1 GCA_903902075.1 uncultured Alphaproteobacteria bacterium | reverse complement strand
CTTGATGGCGGCCTTGGTCAGCAGGTCCACGGCGCGGGCATAGTTGGGCTTCTGGGTGCCCTGCATGATGCCCGGCATTTCGCGGAACTGCTTGCGCACTTCCTCGACCACCGCACCGGCCGCGCGGCCCACCGCCGTCATGGCCATGCCGCCGAACGAGTAAGGCAGCAATCCGCCGATCAACAGGCCCACCACGACCCAGGGATCGGACAGGCTGAAGGTCGGCAGCTCGAGCCCGGCAAAGAAGCCGGTGCCCTGTGCGGCGAAGTACTTCAGGTCCTGGGTATAGGCGGCGAACAGCACCAGCGCGCCAAGGCCCGCCGAACCGATGGCATAGCCCTTGGTGACGGCCTTGGTGGTATTGCCCACCGCGTCCAGCGCGTCGGTGGTCTTGCGGACATCGCCCTCAAGACCGGCCATTTCGGCAATACCGCCGGCATTGTCGGTGACCGGACCGAAGGCATCCAGCGCCACCACCATGCCCGCCAGCGACAGCATCGTCGACACCGCGATGGCGATGCCGAACAAGCCCGCCAGCATGTAGGTGGTGATGATGCCGGCGCAGATCACCAGCGCCACCGGCGCGGTGGATTCCATCGAGATCGCCAGGCCCTGGATCACGTTGGTGCCGTGACCGGTGACCGACGACTAGGCAATGGACTGCACCGGGCGGAAGATGGTGCCGGTATAGTATTCGGTGATGACGATCAGCGCGCCGGTGACGGCCAGACCGACCACGCCGCACCAGAACAGCGTCATGCCACTATAGTCCATGCCGCCCGAGTTGATCGCCGTGTCCATGCCGATCAGCTTGTCGGTGAGCGGCCATAGGCCGATCAAGGACAGCACCACGGTGGCAATCACGCCCTTGTACAGCGCGCCCATGATGTTCTTGGAAGCGCCCAGACGGACAAAGAAGGTGCCGATGATCGAGGTGATGATGCTCATGCCGGCAATGGCCAGCGGATAGATCATCAGCTGGGCCTTGATGTCGCCCGAAAAGTAAATCGAGGCCAGCACCATGGTGGCGACCGTGGTCACCGCGAAGGTTTCGAACAGGTCGGCCGCCATGCCGGCGCAGTCGCCAACATTGTCGCCCACATTGTCGGCGATGGTGGCGGGATTGCGCGGGTCATCTTCGGGAATTCCGGCTTCGACCTTGCCCACCATGTCGCCGCCGACGTCAGCGCCCTTGGTGAAGATGCCGCCGCCCAGACGCGCGAAGATGGAGATCAGTGAAGCGCCGAAGCCCAGGCCCACCAGGCTGTCCACGATGATGCGGCTCTGCTCGGTGCTTTCCAGGGAAAGGCCCAGGCCCAAGGTCAGGAAGGCGTAGTAGCCGGCGACGGCCAGCAGCCCCAGGCCCACCACCAGCATGCCGGTGACGGCGCCGGAGCGGAACGCCACCGACAGGCCCGCGGCCAGGCCGGAGCGCGAGGCTTCGGCGGTACGCACATTGGCGCGCACCGAGACATACATGCCGACATAACCGGCGGCGCCAGACAGGCCCGCGCCGATCAGGAAGCCGATGGCCACCTGCCAGCCCAGAACGAAGAAGGCCAGCGCGAAGATCACCACGCCGACCGCGGCGATGGTGGTGTACTGGCGATTGAGATAAGCGGCCGCGCCTTCCTGAATGGCGGCGGCGATTTCTTGCATCCGGGCATTGCCCGCCGACAGGCTGAGGACCGATTTGATGGTCCAGAGGCCATACAGCAGCGCAAGCACGCCGCAGGCCAATACGATTTCCAATTCCATGAACTTCCCCCAGAGGTTGTTTCGTTTGGGTCGGAGGGAGCACCCACTCGGAAGAGTGAGGAAGGGCTCGCGCCGATCCCCATGGCCGGTGCCTCGGCTATGCAAGCCGGACTCGCCGCTTCAAGGGCGCGCGAAGACTGCCAAAAGCCGCATTATGAGGCAACCCGAAAGCGGCTCGCTGCAGTGCAATATCAGGGTTCGCAGCGCGATTTGACGGGGTTCTTGTGCTCGTCCAGGGCCGGCTGGTCGGCCGGGGCGGTGCGCGCCTGGGACTGGACGGGGTGCAGTTCGGCGATCTGGACGGTGCAGACGGTGATGTGTTTGACCTTGTCGGCGCTGATCACCTTGCGGGCATCCGCGAGCAGGCGCGATTCCAGCCTGGGCACATCCACGCTTTCCGGATCCTCCGCGGTGGTGACGGCCGTGTTGTTCACGTCACGCACCATCACATCCTGGATGAAGGGCAGCTTGTCGCGCACCGTAAGCGCGAAGCTTTCGGATGATGCGGTGAGACGGGTGGAGATATAGGCGTAACCGGTCAGCTTGCCGTCGGCGTTGGTCAGCGGCGCCATCAGGAACGGCATGTCGACATTGGTGCCGGGCTTGCCCTTCTTGGCCTCACCTTCCTTTTTGGCTTCGTCATGCGCCGCTTTCTCTTCGGCGGCGAAGGCCGGAAGGGTCAGGGCAGCAACCAGCAACGCCAGAATCGGAGCTTTCCGCATAGGGAAAGCCTGACAAAACAGGGTTAGCGAATGGTTAAAAGTGCCGATAGCCCGGCTTTTTGATGAGAAATTCCTTTCCCCGGACAAGCAAGGTGGCAACGCTACCCTGCTCGACAACACCGATCTCCGAGAATGGGCCGCGCAAGCCGGGCGGCGCGGTGAAGGCGATCTGATAATCATCTCCCGCCGTCACCGCGCGCAGGAGCACTTCATCTCCCCACAAGGTCCGCAAAGGCGCTGACAGCGGCACGCGTTCGCCGATAACAGCGATGTGCACTCCCGAGGCAGACGCGATGTGCCCTAGGTCGGCGATCAACCCGTCCGAGATATCCACGCTGGCATGGGCGATGGCGCGCAATTGTTCGGCAAATGCGACGGGCGGTTGTGGCACCCGGTAGCGCGCGATCAGCGTGTCGCGGTCGGCATCATTCAAGCTGTGCTTCTCGCGCTTGAAGATCGCCAGCCCCCCGCCGGAATCCCCGATGGTGCCGGTGACATAGACAGCATCCCCAACCTTCGCCCCATTCCTGCGGATCATCCGGCCTTGCGGCACAAAGCCGAACGCGGTCACGGCGATGGAAAGCGGGCCGTCGGTGGCGCCGGTGTCGCCGCCCAGCAGCGAGATGCCGAATTCCCGCTGATCCTGCGCGAGCCCGTCGGCAAAACCGGCCAGCCAGTCCGGCGTGATGGTATGCGGCAAGGACAGGTTCAGCAGATAATGCGCCGGGACAGCGCCCTTGGCCGCCAGGTCCGACAGGTTCACGCGCAACGCCTTGCGGGCGATGTCGGCGGAAGGATCGAAGGCAAAGAAATCCACGCCCTCGGTCACCGTGTCGGTGGTGATGATCAGGTCCTGGCCGGGGCGCGCCGGCAGCAGCGCGGCATCGTCCTTCAGGCCGAAAGCGCCCTCTCCCGCCAGTGGCGCGAAATAGGTCGCGATAATCCCAAACTCATCCATATCCGCAGCATAAAGAAAAACGGCGGCGCCGTAAGGCGCCGCCGTTGATCTTTCCGAAGACCGGCGTTTACTTCTCGTCGGCGTCGAAG